>JBIIPV010000007.1:0-14050 GCA_044342435.1 Lacibacter sp.
AAGGATTTAGGTTTTAATCATCTATTTCCACATCGTCCATATCGTCCAGATTATCTAAAATTTTATTGTAAATCGCCTGATTGTTTGTTTTTGAAATGATCAAAGTGCCATTTGTAATTGTTGCGGCATTTAACGTTGAACCTGTAATACCGACAGTTAACTGAGCCAGGTTAAATGTTGTGAGCGCCTGAAAATCATTGTTGTCGTTCACAATAACATTTTCAGCCTCCGCTTCCAGTTCAACCAACTCATTGATAAAAAATAATACAGGAATAGTCTGACCATTGTTGTTATACGCACCTCTTAAAACAATCGCCGTATCTGCTGTACTATTTGCAATGTCTATTTCAATTCCAATTTCATCATATTTGCCTGGCGGTATTGTAATGTTAGTCAGCTGTTGCGGCACAGATGCGAACAGGTCTATCTTTCTTCTTACGCGTCCCTCATAACTGATTTCAAATTCGTCATCCTTTTCTGCTTCAAACTCTACTTTGTCTGCAAAAACATGGCCCGCTGTCCATGCAATGCTTGTAGAAGAAACACGGCCGGCAACCTGAGATGTTCTATTCGCTGTTGTAAGCTTAAAGCCCATATTACCAGTATTTTTTTCTTTTTTACAAGATGCGAAAAGAATTAAAATAAATACAGCTAATAAAGGAGATTTATGTTTCATTTTAAATTGTTTTGACAAAAATAAAAAGGGTGTTATTTTCAAAAAACAGGTTTAAACTTTTTTTAACTTTTGTTGGATTTAAAATAAAAATAGGGTTGTCGTCATTAGACATTTTTTGTGAAATGTCATAGCATGATTTTTATAGAAAATAAAAAAAGCCCTGAACGGGCTCTTTTATAAAAGATCTTATAATTTAAAATCAACGAAAAGCGTAAGCCTGATTTTCACTTAATATGCAAAAATAAATGGTGCTGTCGTTGATTGTTTTCCACGGTTCTGTGTTTTTAGAAAGTTGTTCTAGTGAAACCTTCTGAGCATATATATAATCTCCCTCATCATCAAGATAACAATTTACATATTTATCATCCCAGTCTTCTCTCACTTTCGCAGATTTTTTTGAATCATAAGTAACAGTGATGCTAGATGACTCTTCCCCATCGATATAAAGAGTAACCTTGTAAACAGAGCCTTTTACTGTTTCGGCAATATGCATAGATATTCGTGTATCCTCCGGAATTGTGGTCCACTCAGATGGCCAATCATCCCATTCTTCACTCTCTGTATTGTATTCAACGAGTTTCATTTTAGAAAAACGAATTGTTTGGGCATCAACATTGGACCCCAAAAAAAGGAAGAAAACGAGGGCGAAAAGAACGCGGATCATATGATTGTTTTTTAATTTTAAACAAATTAAAAAGATTTTAGGAAAATGCAAAGTAAATTATCCAACTCTCAAAATTATTTGGCGACAGATTTCTTACTACATTCTTAAACCATATGTATAGTGTTCAGATTCGCTTTATCGAAGAAACATACAAACCTGTTGTAACGGCTTTCCTACCAGGGGAATTGGTTTTTCCTTATTCATCAACGCATCTGAAAATCCTTTCAACCATAAAATAAAAAGGAGGAAATAGCCGGGTATGGTCAGATATTGAACTCTTTCGCTGTATATGTAAACAGCCTGCAAAATCCAGAGAAGCGCCAGTAAAATAACGAGTCCCATCATTTGCCTCAGATGTAATAGCACGAGCGAAGATTCAATACCGGAACGTTTATATTGTATCCAGGCAATGAGCCAACCCACAGGGGTCAGGTATGCCAGCCAAGGGGGAAGATCCTTTTTCATTCAATTTTTTTTATTAAAAAAACTGAATATAATCCTGGGGGTTATTGAAAAAAATGACCAACCACCTGTCAAATAATGATTGATATCGGTCAGGGATTTATTTGAACCGTTGCCTCAGACCTGGCAATAAAACGTCCTATTGGAAGCGTGTGTAATGATGAGTTGGTTTGCTTCAGAATTTTCTGAACATCACTCACACCCGCAGGATCAACAGCCAACAGTAGTCCGCCGTTGGTTTGCGGGTCGGGTAAAATCTGAAAGGCTTCCATCACATTTACTCCCGTTGCAAATTTCGTTTTCGGCTGATAAAAATTCCAGTTTCTATATGTTGCATCGGGAACAACGCGTTGTGAGAGATAATGTTTTGCTGCTTCAAGTACCGGAATTGATCCATAATCCAGCTCCGCACTCAACTCACTTCCGTCAGCCATTTCAATCAAATGCCCGAGCAAACCAAAACCGGTTACATCTGTCATTGCATGAACTTCTTTTAATGAAGCCAGTTGAGCACCAATTGCGTTCAATGTTGTCATTTGTTTTACAGCAATACCTTTATGTTCCGGTAACAACAAATTCCGCTTTTCTGCCGTTGTAAGCACGCCTACACCCAAAGGTTTCGTAAGAAGCAACACGTCGTTTTCCCTGGCGGTATTATTTTTTTTCAGATGATGTTTTGTTACTCTGCCATTCACAGTAAGACCAAAGAAAGGTTCTTTTGCATCGATGCTGTGCCCTCCTGCAAGAATCACTCCGGCTTCGTGACAAATTTTTCTGGCACCTTCCATGACTTGTCTTGCAAGCGTAACAGGTAAAAGATCAATAGGCCAGCCCAATACCGCTAGAGCCAGAAAAGGTTTTCCTCCCATGGCATATATATCACTAATCGCATTGGCCGCGGCAATACAGCCAAATTCAAACGCGTCGTCAACCACGGGTGCAAAAAAATCGGTTGTGCTGATGAGAAGTTCTTCTTCATTCAATTGATACACTGCCGCATCATCATTGGAATGATAGCCGACAAGAAGGTTCGGGTCGGTTTGTAGCGGTTGGTCGGTTTGTAAAATTTCCTGCAACACCGCAGGTGCAATCTTGCAGCCACAACCTGCTGCTTTTGAATATTCGGTAAGACGTATTGTTTGCATCTTGTTTTTTATAATCGCCTGAACAAAATAGACGCACTCTTTTCAAGTGTAGAAGTAAAGAATACCTGATAACGCTGATCGCCGCTGTTTACCAGCATCAGGCCCGTATTCGGTGGTATCGTACCCAAGGTTTCAGCAAATAATGATACTTGCACAATTTGACCTACCGGCACACCAATGGTTATCTTCTGGGCTTTTGCTGATAATCCTATTTTACTAAGCAATAATTTGTTGTCTACATACACCGAAACTGTATCTCCGTCTATCTCTCCATTGTCATAGAGGATGAAGGTGACACTGTCTTCAAATACCGATAAGGTTTGGACAACATCGGTGGTTCTTTGCAAAATTTTATTATCAATTTTCGGATCAGAAACTGTTTGTTGAATCCGGCCATAATCCCTTCTCGCCGTATCCTGATTTTTTATGATTGTCAGCTGTGTTGATGTTGTTGTGTCAGTGCTGCTTGTTTTGGTTAAAGATGTTTCTGTTTTATTATCGATAGGCTTCTTATCATCACTCTTTGTTATTACGACTTTCTTTTCTTTTTCATCAGAAACAGGATTTGATGTCACCTTTTGTCCGGCATTGTTTGCTACTTCGCCCTCCCCTTTTTTCTCCGTTCGATTATCCTTTTTTTCTTTGTTGTCTACATTGTCTGCCGTTTTGTTTTCTATTTTGCTTTTATCGCTTGACTCCCTGGAAGCTGTTGTCTTTTCTTTGTCTGATTCTCCTTTTGTTTTGTTTTGTTTTTCAGGTTTGTTTTTTTGATTTTGAACCGCAACATCTTTGTCTCTTGTTTCGTTTTCTTCAAATGCCATATCCCCGTCAAGTTTTTTATCTGCCAGTCGTTTATACAATTGTGTATTGAGATAATCTTTTTCCCTTATCACATTCACCACGCCGGTAAGTGATTTATAATTTCTCCATGTACTGGTATTCCATTTACCCGGCAAAACAGAGGATGTGTCTTGTATATCTTTCAAATCAAAAAAGAAAACTGTTTTGATGCCGCGGGTGTTGTTCTCAAAATTATTTGAAACAGAATAATCGTCTTCCACAATCAGCACATTGTCGCTGATGCGTGCATTCACTTTCAATAAATTATAATACAATGTGTCCCTTAAAACAAAAAGCCTGTAACAATAACCGTAAAGTTTTCCTTTTTTTTCTTTTAAAGTCAGTTCAAAATTGATGGTATTTTTAGGACTGTCAATCTCCATATATCCTTTATACACACCGGTTACTTTTTGTGTGATACCGGTATTTGTTAACAGTAGAAATATCAGTAGTTGAAATATTCTTTTCATTGTGGATTTTTTTTGTTTTTCAAAGGTTATGTCAGGTAGCCAATTTTAACTATTTATATTTTTTTGATGTTGTGATTATTCAAATCAAATTAAAAAAGTTTTTCTGCGTTTGTGGCTGATACTTTTTCACAAGATACTTTATACAAAAGAGACTCCAGGTTTTCGCGGTTGTTCAGGCCTTTCATATACCATTTATCATAGTAGCGCAACAAGATACGAAAACAATCCGCGATCCTGTCTTCTATCAATGCATTCACCGCCTCTTTTGTTTCCAGGCCGCCAAGCCTTTTTTTAATTCTGATGATGGCATTGACCATTCTTTCTTTTTCGTGTTTGCCATATTGATCTACCAGATAGTTTAATCTTTCTTCAAAAGGAATATCAAGAAAACAAATCCTCTGTTTTCTCATGTTATTCCAAAAAACAATCGGAATATTCACATCGCCAATGCGCTGACTTTCATCTTCCACCCATATTTGTTTACCGGCGTCATTATCTTTTATCAACTTATAAAGCGCAGATGCAAGTTCATTTTCAAATTGCTCCTGGGATGGTTGTGCAGGCATTCCGAGATTTCCAAATGCAGAGCCTTTATGTTTTGCAATATTTTCCAGATCAAGAACATGCTCCCCCTGCTTTTGAAGCGAAACAAGCACATCGGTTTTACCGCTTCCTGTATATCCACCGAGTAAACGAACAGGATATTCTTTTTCAAATTGCTGCAACACCCAGTTTCTGAATTTTTTGTACCCACCATCTAAAGTATAAACGCGATAACCATACAGATCGAGCAGCCAGGCAACTGCGGCACTTCTCATTCCTCCCCGCCAGCAATGAACCAGTACGGTTGATTTTTCCTCCTTCTTGATGATGCTTATTGACAGAAAAACTATTGATTATTTGTTCTGCTTCTTCCACCATCTTCCGCATTTTCAATCCAAAAAAATCTAATCCAATTTTTATTGCGGCCTCTCTGCTGTCTTGTTTATAGCTTGTGCCAACCAAGGCTCTTTCAGGATCTGTAAACAAGGGAAAAGAATAAGCGCCTGGTATATGTGCATGGGTATATTCTCCCGGGCTTCGTACATCCAGCACCGGCGCGAATTTTTTTTTCTGAATAAATTCTTCTGTTGAAATTTTTATGACAGCCATCGTTGATCAAATTTATCAATGAATGTTTTCCAAATCAATGAATTTTTTTTGTTGATGCATTTTTTATAAAAACAGAAATGCATTTTATAGATTTTAAAACAAAAAAACCGCTTGTTTTGAAGCGGTTTTTTGATGTTTTATTGGTTTCTCTTAACCATTCATGCTGATTAAAAACTCCCGGTTGTCTTTTGTTCCTTTCATGTGTTGCAGCAATGTATTCATTGCCTCTTCCGTATTCATATCGGCCATGTGTTTACGCAGTACCCACATGCGCTTTGCAATTTCCTTATCAAGAAGCAGATCATCGCGACGGGTAGAAGAAGAAACAATGTCTATCGCAGGGAAAATACGACGATTCGCCAGTTTTCTGTCGAGGGCAAGTTCCATATTTCCTGTTCCTTTAAACTCTTCAAAGATCACCTCGTCCATCTTGCTGCCTGTATCAACCAGGGCTGTTGCCAATATCGTGAGCGAACCTCCATTTTCAATTTTACGGGCTGCACCAAAAAACTGTTTTGGTTTTTGCATGGCATTTGCTTCCACACCTCCGCTAAGTACTTTTCCGCTGGCAGGTGCAACTGTATTATGTGCGCGTGCAAGACGAGTAATTGAGTCGAGCAGAATCACCACATCATGTCCGCACTCTACAAGGCGTTTTGCTTTTTGTAAAACAATGGCAGAAACTTTTACATGCTTTTCAGCGGGTTCATCAAAAGTAGAAGCAACCACTTCTGCCTTTACGCTGCGCTCCATATCAGTTACCTCTTCCGGACGCTCATCTACCAGTAGTACAATTAAATAAACTTCCGGATGGTTTTCTGCAATGGCATTGGCAACCTCTTTCAGTAAAACGGTTTTACCAACTTTGGGTTGTGCCACAATCAAACCCCTTTGTCCCTTACCAATTGGCGTAAACAAATCCATGATGCGGGTGCTGTAGCTTGTAGAACTTGTTACCAGATTCAGCTTCTCGTATGGAAATAACGGTGTCAGATAGTCGAAGGGAACGCGGTCGCGTATTTCCTCCGGTTTTTTTCCGTTGATGGTATCTACCTTCAACAAGGCAAAATATTTTTCACCTTCTTTCGGCGGACGAACATAACCATTGACTGTATCACCTGTTTTTAATCCAAATAATTTGATTTGGGAAGGAGATACATATACATCATCCGGGCTGGATAAATAATTATAGTCGCTGCTTCTTAAAAAGCCATAACCATCAGGCATCATTTCCAAAACGCCTTCTCCGGAAATAGCACCATCAAACTCTACATTAAAGGCGGGTTCTCTTTTAACGTGTACCGGTCTGGAAGGCGCCTGCTGTTCGGCCGGAGCAGTTTCAACTGGCGTTTGCGCAGGAGATGTTGTTGCATCTTCTTCGATAATCGGATCTGCAACGTAATCATCAACACCGGGAATCTTGAGACTTGATAACAAATCAAGTTCGGGCATGGCCGGTTGTTCTGATATTGGTTTTTCAGTTTGATCGTCTTTTCTTTTTCTTCCTCTTACAGGACGAGCCGATTGGTCGCCACTTTCAACAATTGCTTCTTCGGAACCGGTGCCGGTAGAAGTTTTAATGATTCGTTTGCGACGGGGTTTTTCTTCTCCGCCTGTTTTGTTTTCACTTTCCATAACCGCTTGTTTGTCTAAAATGGTATAAATAAGTTGTTGTTTGTCCAGTTTCTTCGCGCCGGTTATTTTCAATTGTTCGGCAACATCGAGCAGCTCCGGAACGAGCATGTCGTTTAATTGTAAAATGTCGTACATAAAAAAGTAGTCGTTAACACAAATCTGTTCTATTGGATCATTGATTCAAGACAGGAATAATTTGCTTTGCTGAATATTTGGGAATGGAAAGGACCAAATTCGATGAGCTATGAAAATTCGGATCTAGTTATAAGCCCCTTTCCGTTGCAATATTACGGCAAAGTTGAGAAAACCAAAAATTTTATCTGCCCGATTCGTTGAGCAGAAATAAATAATGTGCCTTGAGTTCTGCAATTGTTTTTTCAATATGAAACGTTGTATGCATTCGATCTTTTGCTTGTTTACCCATGTTTTCTTTCATGGATTCGTCATTATAAATCCGCATGATGGCCTCGGCCAGCGAAGCGGGATCTCCCGGCGGAACCAATATGCCTGATTTCCCATCTTCAACCAGGTCGGTATTTCCAGGAATTTTTGTGATGACAACAGGTTTACCCAGCGACATGGCTTCGATGGTTGATTTCGAAAGTCCCTCTCCTTTAATAGATGGCAATACAAATAAAGAGGATGCTGCAACCAGGGGCAGCGGATTTTCCAGAAAACCCAGCAGGTGAATCTTAGAAGAATAAGGACTCTGCTCAATAAGTGTTTTTATTTTCTGCTGTTCGAAGCCTTTTCCAATGAATACAAAATGAATGGGTAGTTTCGGAGGTAGATGTTGGGTGGACTTCAGCAAAACAGGAATGCCTTTCATCGGACGAACGTTTGCCACACATATAACCACAAATGCCTGTTCGGGAATTCCATATTCAGAAAGTGTTGCCGGTGTAACATGAGCATACCAATCCGGATTATGGCCTTTGATAATCGTGATTGCCTTGTGCTTTCCAAACAACTTATTTCTTCTAAAAATATTTTCAATTTCCTGATTGATGCAGAATATACTATCCACTCTTGGATGGAAATACTTCAGATATTGTGTTACATCATACCAATGAATATTGCCTGTATATCCCCTGTATAAAATTACTTTTACAGGTAGTCCTTTTGCGGCAGCAATTCCATTGGATGATGCGAGAGAATTAAACAGGTGCAACAGATTGTATTCGCCATTTATCAGGTCCTCCCTGATTCTTTTGATAGCAGATCTATCTCTTTTCTTTTCAGGATGAAAATGAATCACCTTGATTCCGGATCGAATGAAGTTGTCCTCATGCGGGGTATTCGGATAGGTCATAACCGAAACAGAAACACCTGCTTTTTGCAGCCCGATGAGCAGTTCGGCTTCAGGTCTTGACGTGAGATAATCGCGGTAATCAGAAATAACCAGAAGTTTCATGCTTGAATTCATCATATTTAAATAAGAGGACTCTCAAAAAGCAAATGAGGAGCTTACCTTTGCATTCTTAATTTAGTATGCAAGATGTTTAATAAAAGGATAAAGATAAAACAATTGCTGGCGGAGGATGCTGTTGAACGTGAAGTAACCGTGATGGGCTGGGTGCGTACCTTTCGCAACAACCAATTCGTTGCCCTGAACGACGGCAGCACCAATGCAAATTTACAGGTAGTGCTGGAGCTGGGGGCTTTTGATGAAGATGTATTAAAAAGAATCAATACATCTGCTTCCCTGAAAATAACCGGAATGGTTGTTCCTTCTCTGGGGAGGGGACAAAAGCTGGAAGTGAAAGCCAAAACAGTGGAAATATTGGGCGACTGTGATGCGGAAGCATACCCGTTGCAACCCAAAAAACACAGTTTGGAGTTTTTAAGAGAAATTGCCCATCTGCGTTTCAGAACAAATACGTTCGGTGCGGTGTTTCGGGTTCGCCACGCACTGGCTTTTGCAGTTCATAAATTTTACAACGACCTGGGATTTGTGTACCTCCACACACCAATCATTACTGCGTCCGATGCGGAAGGAGCAGGAGAAATGTTCAGGGTTTCAACTTTATCGCCCGACAATCCCCCAAAAACCGAAGAGGGAGAAATAAATTACAAAGAGGATTTTTTTGGTCGCGCCACCAACCTGACGGTTAGTGGACAACTTGAAGGAGAACTTGGTGCCACCGCATTTGGAGAGATATACACCTTCGGGCCAACTTTCAGAGCAGAAAATTCAAATACAGCGAGACATCTTGCAGAATTCTGGATGATCGAACCGGAAATGGCATTCTGTGATCTGGAAGACAATATGAACCTTGCAGAGTCTTTTATCAAATACATTATCCGCTATGTCATGGAACACAATGCGGAAGACCTGGCTTTTCTTGATCAGCGGCTTGCTGAAGAAGAAAAACAACTTCCTCAGGACAAGCGAAGTGAAATGGGTCTTTTACAAAAGTTGGACTTTGTATTGAATAATGATTTTGAAAGGATTACCTATACAGATGCCATCGATATTTTACTGCAGTCAACCCCTTATAAAAAGAAAAAATTTCAGTACGATATCAAATGGGGAATCGATTTACAAAGCGAACACGAACGCTGGCTGGTAGAGAAACATTTTAAAAAGCCGGTGATTGTAACGAATTACCCGAAAGACATCAAAGCTTTTTACATGCGGATGAACGATGATGGGAAAACCGTTGCCGCAATGGATATACTGGCTCCTGGCATCGGCGAAATTGTAGGAGGTTCTCAGCGGGAAGAGCGACTTGAAAAACTATTGGGAAGAATGAACGAAATGAATATCCCGGAAAAAGAGCTTTGGTGGTATCTCGATACAAGAAAGTTTGGAACCGTTCCGCATGCAGGGTTTGGACTTGGGTTTGAAAGAATGGTACAATTTGTGACCGGCATGGGGAATATCCGGGATGTGATTGCATTTCCCAGAACTCCCAAAAACTGTGAATTTTAAACTTCTCGTTTTGTTTTATTGAAAGCCGTGTTTATTTTAAACAGAACTTGTTTATTTTTAAACATCAAGATCGTTTATGATAAAGTCGCGTCATTTTTTTGCGGGTTTGTTTTTTCTCTTCCTTTATTCCTGCGTAAAAGAATCTTCGAATATTCCCAACCAGGGAAGCAAGGCCAATTATCAACCCACTACTGCCGGCTGTGAATGGAATTACCGAGTAACCGGAACCTCAAATTATGTTTACACACTCAAGGCAGAAGACCGCGATTCAATAATCAACAACAAACCCTACAGGGTTTTTTCTAACAACAAAGACCCAAACGAATATTATTATAAAACCGGCGGAGATTATTCTCGCTATGCGAATCCGCCCGAGTTTAACTTTCAACCCGTTGACATGCTTTATTTGCGTGATTATCTGGGTGTTGGACAAGAATGGCTTGAGGTAAAGAGCATTAAAGTTCCGGTGGGAGGAGTGGATGTAAATGTAAACGCAGAAGTGACAATTAAAATTGAGGAGAAAGATATTTCATATCAGGTAAAC
The DNA here is from genome assembly GCA_044342435.1 of Lacibacter sp. Classification (GTDB taxonomy): domain Bacteria; phylum Bacteroidota; class Bacteroidia; order Chitinophagales; family Chitinophagaceae; genus Lacibacter. Next base: position 10,524 of record JBIIPV010000007.1, read on the forward strand.
GGCACAACATATAAAAACGTAATTCATCTGTCTGTTAAGCCGGAATTCAAAGCACTTCTTATTCCTATAGGCAATACAAGTGATATACATTATTACTATGCTGATAGCATTGGCCTTATTTATAATAAGACGGCTTTGAAAATACCGGTGGCCAATGTGGACATCAATAAAGAAACGAAGCTAACATCATATATAATTAAATAACCTGTAAAGCTTTAATGTTTCACGGTACGAATTGCCCATAAAAACTCCGCACTAACCTGTATTGTATAAAGGGTATATTCGTATGATCATTAAAAACTAATAAAGATTCACGTATGAAAAAGCCGATTCTTCTTTTTGTTTTTCTTTCTGTTCAAATGATTGTTTTAGGACAAGGGTATTTTTTAAAAGGTCTGGATGCGGTGGAGCAAGAAGATTATGATGAAGCCATTTCTTTTTTTGGTAAAGAAATAGATCAAAACCCCTTGTCACACGAGGCTTTTTTTTGGAGGTCATATCTCTACTTTTATTATAAAGAAGATAAAAACAGGGAGGCGCTTTACGACATCTCACAATCAATAGAGTTGGTTGGTAAAAAGGAGAAAGAAATTAAAGCAAAATATATATTGCACAGGGCGGAAGTATATAGTTATATGAAAATGACGGATAACGCCCTCTCTGATTATAATGCCTCTATAAAACTTGATTCAAAGAACAAGAGAGGGTATTTACAAAGAGGAAGATTTTACCTAAAAGAAGAAAAGCCAGATCTTGCATTAAATGATTTTGAAAAAGCAAAAACCATCGATCCGGGAAATGAAGAAGCACAAATTGGCATTGGGCGTGTGTATTACGAAACAAATTTTTCTAAAAAAGCAGAAGCCGTTTTTGGTGAGGTGATAAGATTAAATTCGGAAAGTTATTCTGCTTATTATTACAGAAGCCTCAATTACATAAAACAAGAAAACTATGAGGAAGCAATCAAGGATATGTATGACTGCTTTCTGAATAATCGAGAATACTACTCAAGTTTTTTATGGGCTGCCGGGTTTAATTACCCGTTCTCTATTGCATTCGTTTCTGAAAAAATAAACGAACAGCCTTCTATCCAAAGCTTATATATTATCAGAAGCTCGCTGTATGAGAGAAACTATCAATACCGAGACGCAATAGATGATTATAACACACTTTTAGAAATGGTGGATGAGGAAGATATAAATAGCTATTTGTTTCATAAAGGAACCTGTTATTATCATTTAGGCGCATACGATTATGCCATTCAAACTTTTAATAACATATTAAAAACCGATTCTTCACTCATCTATCCTTATGGTTGGAGAGCAATTAGTAAGATTTTAAAGTATGATTACAAGGGAGCGGAAAAAGATCTTTCTTTTGCCATTCAGAAGGAACCCGGTACATCTTGGTATTACTCATACCGGGCCGATATCCGTGCATTTCATTTGAATGAAAGAAAAGGAGCATTAAACGATTACAACATGGCCTATTCTTTTGATAAGAGCAACTATGAATTTTTATTAAAAAGAGGTAGATTCTATAAAGACAGTATTGGACAAAAAGAAAAAGCCGAGATTGATTTCAAAAAAATTTTAGCTGCCGACACCTCTGATGTACAGGATTGGATTTTGGCACTGGCGTTTATTCACACCGGAAAGCCCGAGTTAGCCGAAGAAATTCTTGTGAAAGCCGAATCGAAAGAGTTGGTACCGATTCTGAGCATTGAGTTTGCGAGAGTTGCGCTACTCTTAGGAAAAAAACCGAAAGCTCTTTCCCTGATTGAGAAAGGTTTTGAAAAAGGGTTTTATCAATTTGAAATTCTTGAGCAGGATCCGGATTTTCAAATACTGAGAAACGATCAGGAGTTTCAAAAGATTTTAAAAAAGTGGAAAGCGGAGCGCGAGCAGATTATTTCATCAATTACGGAATCAGAAGCAAATGAGATTGATACTACTTTAAAAATTGCCTCTATCTCAATGAAATCAAGGGGAGCGGGCACATATGAAGTTCCCTGTAAAATAAACGGGCTTCTTTTAAACATGATTTTTGATACAGGGGCAAGTGATATTTCTATTTCACAAACAGAAGTTCAGTTCATGTTAAAAAACGGGTATTTAAATAGTTCCGATTTCACAGGAAGTCAAAAATACATGGACGCAAACGGAAACATCACTGTTGGTTCTACTATCGTTTTCAGGAGTGTTGATTTCGGAGGCGTCATTTTAAAAAATGTAAAAGCAACAGTAGTCAATAATAAAAATGCACCCCTTCTATTCGGACAAAGTGCTTTAAGTAAGTACGGAAAAATTGTAATTGATAACGATAATAAAATCATCACAATAGAAATCAAGTAATCGTCTTCTATTGATTTAGTGACAGATAATAGACAGAGGAGAAAGCTGTTATTTTCGAAGAAAGCTTTCTATTCTTTTTTCAACGTTTTTGCGAATATTCATGTAAAACAAATTGATATCGCCTGCATGATAATTTTTACGATGATCAAGAAATGAGAAAGGAAACCTTGGTTTTTCTATCCATAAAACGTTTTTAACAATGCCCGCCCCGTTTGTTTTCGGATAGGGTTTGTTGAAACGAAATAATACAGCCGACTCATTCTTCGATCTGGGTACAGGATTAACATCGGTGGTCCAACTCAGTGGATTAACTACCACTACAGGAAAATTCTCTTTTTCAATGTATTCGGGTATGTACCCCTTTCTAAATGTTCTCCAACCTACATAGCACCCCGTTGATGTATCACTTTCACATACGGGTATATCTTTGTATTCTCCTTTCGGAAGGGTGAGCCCTAGCAGATAAGCACATACTAATTGATTTTTCAAATCTTTACCATCAAAAAATTCTTTCAGCAACCTGCGTGCATGAAGCGTTCCCTGACTATGTGAAGCAATGATGATGGGGCGTCCCTGATTTTCATTTTTCAGATAATGTAAAAATGCTTCGCGGATATCTGTATAAGCAAGCTCAAAAGCCTCTATAGCCCGGAGAGTATCTGTTGTTTTAAAAGAATATATATGGGCCTGTCTGTACCGAGGTGCAAATACCCTGGAAGAACCATTGAATACGCTGGCCTGGTAGAGAATAGAAGTAAAATCTGTTTTAAGATTAAGAGATGCATCGTTGAGTGCAGCATTCCATATGAACCCTTCTGTTGATTGATCGGTGAGGGTTGTAGGATGTATGAAAAAAACATCTGCCTGTAGGGTTTTTTTTGAAGAAGGAATAGTAGCCGGCACACTGTCGGATGGATCTTTTTTTTCGGGATGTGCCGCCCAGTAGAATAATTTTGAATAATCGGGGATGGGCGATGTATAAATGACAGACTCTGATTCATATTGTTTTTGGTGTATCTTATATGTTGGTTTGCAAGCCGAAAAAAGAAAGGAGATAAAACAAATGATCAGAAATGCTTTCAAAACTCTGTTGTTGTTTTTATTTTTCATCTTTGTATGGTAAAAAGAATATGAACAGGCCTCGGATTGTGTCTGTTTTGTTTACAATTTAAT
>JBIIPV010000174.1:0-3768 GCA_044342435.1 Lacibacter sp.
AACGATGATAATTACAATAAGCTCCAGCTTGTCTTTTAACTCGATCCCAAATTGATTCTTCACCCAGATTTGTAAAAAATGGCCTGCAAAGATCATGCTTACAACCCAGGCAATACTACCTGTAATGTTAAAGAAGGCAAATCGTTTTTTATCCATGTTCACAATGCCCGCAATAATTGGCGCAAACGTACGGATCAAAGGAAGAAAACGAGCGAATACAATCGCCGCTCCACCATGCTTTTCATAAAACCCATGTGCCTCTGTAAGGTATCTTTGTTTAAACAGCAGGTTATCTTTCCAGTGATACATAGTTGGACCTACTTTTCTTCCTGTCCAGTAACCAAGGGTATTACCTAATATGCCGGCAAGTGCAATCAACGAACACAGAACAATCAATTCCAGCCATTCATTTTGCAATGAACTGAGTCCGATGAATTTAAAAAACTCCTGAGAAAGATTTGTGCTATAGATACCTGCAACAAATAACAGGCTGTCGCCCGGGAGAAAAAACCCTGCAAACAATCCGGTTTCGGCAAAGATGATGAAAAGCAGTAACCACAATCCTCCGTAATGAATATAGAACATGGGATTTAGTAAATCTTTCCATGTGAACCTTTTCTTTAATGTGATAACATTCCCTTCCGAAATGAATGTACGTGCAATTATTAACTGCTCGTAATGTTCGCCGGAGAAAAGAACTGAATCCGCTGAAATATTTTCTACCACTGCATAGCCATCAGCGCCTGTTTGATATTGTTTCTGATTTAATGAGAATTTGCCGACCGGGGCTTCATACTGATTAACAACTTTAACACGAATTGAATCCTGCGCCTTTACATTTATCATACCTGCCAAAAACAAACACAGCAAGATCAAATTGATTGGTTTCATTAAGATTTAAATTTCTAGGTTTTGAATAAAAGATTTGTTTGATATTTCTAAGTAATATTAAGCTGCATGTCCATCGCTCAACTCACCCTCCCATTTGCTTACTACCGATGTAGCAAGTGCGTTTCCAACTACATTAGTCATACTACGGAACATATCACAGAAATGATCGATAGGCAAAATTAATGCAACACCTTCTGGCGGAATGTTAAACATAGCACAAGTTGCAAGCACAACAACCAGTGATGCACGCGGCACTCCCGCAATCCCTTTACTTGTGAGCATGAGCACCAACAACATCGTTAACTGTGTGCCCAGATCGAGATGCATGCCATACGCCTGAGCAATAGCCAAGCTTGCAAATGTCATGTACATCATGCTACCGTCTAAATTGAAAGAATAACCGAGCGGCAGCACAAACGAAACGATGCGGTTGCGACACCCAAATCGTTCAAGCTCCTCCGTTAGTTTGGGAAATACGGCTTCACTGCTGGTGGTACTGAATGCGATCAGTAAAGGATTGCTAATACGTTTCAGCAACACTTTCATCCTGCCTCCAAGGATCAGGAAACCGACCGTGATTAAAAGACTGCAAAGGATAAGAATCCCGATCAGGAAATAGAGAAAATAAAAAGCATAGAATTGAAATATACCCAAACCTTTCGTTGCCACCACTGCCGCTAGGGCACCAAATACACCCAGCGGTGCTACATTCATCACATAATTCACCATCTTCAGAATGATGTGAGAAGCCACTTCCAGCGCTTTGATCAGCGGCTTCGCATAATCGCCGATGGCGGCCGCAGCAACACCGAAGAAAACAGAAAATATAACGATTTGAAGTATCTCATTGGTGGCCATTGCTTCAATCACACTTTTGGGAACAATGTGTTCAACAAAATGCTGAAGAGAAAAGGAAGTGGTTTTGGTCATCAGGTCTTTCACTCCTTCATTGTCAGCCTGCGATAAACTGATATTATTTCCGGGTTGAAACAAATTGACCAATAGAAGCCCGAGCAATAAAGATGCAAGTGATGCGGTTATAAACCAGAGCATCGCCTTACCCCCAACCCTTCCGACTGCTTTCAGATCACCCAGTTTGGCAATGCCAACCACGAGAGTCGTAAAAACCAATGGGGCGATAATCATCTGCACCAGGCGGATGAAGAGTGTACTTAATAGCTTAATGTTTTTGGAAAAGGAAGATGCCCAATCAGGTGCGGCATTCACATGTACAACATATCCCACCACAATCCCCATCAGCATCGCCACCAAAATAAAAATCGTCAGCCGATTACCCTTACGCATAATGCTTTATTGAATGGAACGCAATATACGGCTTTCGTTTGTTGATAGACTATCCCGAAGCGTGAATAAATCTTTTGACAATATTTAGTAATAAATCTCTATTTTGCTCTACTTATTACTAAAAACCATAACCAAACGTATGAATCTCTTTAGAAAAAAACCAATCAGTGCTTTTGAGGAAGACATGAAAAAGAGTGAGCTGAAGCGTGTACTTGGGAAATGGAGTCTGACAGCAATTGGAATTGGAGCCATCATTGGAGGTGGCATCTTTGTATTGACAGGTACAGGTGCATATTATCATGCCGGTCCTGCACTTGCTATTTCTTTTATCATCGCGGGCATTGCTTGCGTATTCGCCGCTTTGTGCTATTCCGAATTTGCCAGCATGATTCCTGTGGAAGGTTCGGCCTATGCTTATGCTTATGGCACAATTGGTGAGGTGTTTGCTTGGATCATCGGCTGGGGTTTAATTCTTGAATACGCGATGGGCAGTATGACAGTTGCAGTTAGCTGGAGCGGATATTTCAATAAGTTACTTAAGATGTTTGGCATCAAACTACCCGATTGGTTAACTCAGGATCCGGCAAGTTTTACCGGAGAAGGTTTTTCTATGAATCTGCCTGCCTTTTTGATTGTTTTATTGGTGATTTCCATTCTGATTGGAGGAACAAAAGGCGCTGCAAAAGCAAATAATTTCATTGTTGTACTGAAAGTGTCAGCAGTTCTTTTTGTAATAATCGCAGGTGCTTTCTTCATCAACTTAGACAACTGGGATCCTTTCATTCCTGAAGTTGCTAAAGTAGCTGAAGGAGAAAAATTAAAAGAAGCATACGGATGGGCCGGTATCATCTCAGGAGCCTCTGCGATCTTCTTTGCCTATGTCGGTTTTGACGCGGTATCAACGCAAGCAGGAGAAGCCATTAATCCTAAAAAAGATGTTCCTTTCGCAATCATTACCTCTTTGCTTGCATGTACGGTTTTATACATTTTAGTTTCTTTGGTGTTGACAGGCATGATGAATTATGAAGATTTTAATCCAAAGGGAGATTATCCAGATGCCATCAAGGCGCCTGTTGCGTATGCCTTTGATATTGCCGGTCAGAAATGGGCAGGTTATATCATTACAATAGCAGCAACAGTTGGCTTGATTTCTGTATTGATGGTGATGATCATGGGTCAATCACGTATCTTCCTCGGCATGGCGAAAGATGGTTTAATCCCTTCTGTATTCAGAAAAGTAAATCCTGCTACAGGTACGCCTACAAAAAACCTGATGATTTTGGGTATTTTGATCGCAAGTGTCGCAGCTTTTACACCCATCAATAAACTGGCAGACATGACCAGTTTTGGTACTTTGTTCGCATTCACAATGGTTTGTATAGCCGTTTGGATTCTTCGTGTTAGAGAACCAAATCTGCAAAGAAATTTTAAAGTTCCTGCTTTGCCTGTGATCGCTGTTTGCGGTATTGCGATCAATATTTATTTGATTATTAATCTGAGTATAGAAGCACAGTTACTTTCTTTGAGTTGGTTAGGAATAGGCGTTCTGATTTATTTCTTGTATAGCATGAG
>JBIIPV010000175.1:0-3762 GCA_044342435.1 Lacibacter sp.
GGGAAGATGATGCGGCTCTGCTGAGAGTTTACAGTAAATCCTTCGATAAAATCAAATACACCATCTTGCTGAGGATCATTCTGGTTATTCAAACGATCAAGATTAACCAGTTCAAGAATCGGTCTTCCCTTTTCTTCTCCTTCCGGAATATATCTTTTTTCTCCGCCACCAGGCTCCTGGTAAAGAATGTTGAATTTGAAATCCTTTCTTTCGAGCTGACCATAACCAACCGCATAGACGTTTTTCATCATCAGCCTCCAGATCGGCAGCAAAGGCCTTTGCGACGTTGCCTTCAACATCTTCAGAAAAAGAACCTTCTGTGTTCCTGCATTATTATTTGAAGTGTCCGGGGTGATGTCATTAGAAAATTCACCTACCTGATACACTTTACCGTTTACTGTATATTGAAAGGCAACACCCAATACTTCATCAGGTTGCAAAATTGTATTCAGAGAGATGAATCCGATTTGCGGATTGAAGTAATATTCTTCCGGACGAAGTTTTCTGGCGAAGGTTCTTTCAAAATCCTGTACAGCTACAAGTCCGAGTGCCGACAAACTACTGGTAACCAAAGAAGGATCTCTGGTAGCCGGATTATTCACGATACGCTGGTAGACATCATTGGCACCATTTTCAGGAAAATCTGAAGATGTAAGTGAGTTGATTGCCGGATTATAGGGTTGTTTTTCTCCAAGATCCATCAAAGCAACTACATTTCTGTTTTCTGTAGTGGATCCTGTTCTGTTTGTAACCCATACTTCCATTCGCAACACCTGTACCGGCGTGGTTACAGCGGGCAGGTTTTGCATGTTCTTGTTATAGTTCAACCGGAAATATTGCGCCAGAAGAAAGTGCCTGTTCTCTTCATATTCATCTGCTTTCAGTTCAAAAGTCTGTAAACCCGCACCACCCTGCAGTTGCATTTGCTGGCGACTTGAATTTTGGTTAGCGAGCACGGTGGTTAGAAATAATTTACCAAACTGCAATTCAGTTTTCACCCCAAATAAAGTAGAGGCGCCCGGCATGAGTGTACCTCTGGCAGGAAATGCAACATTTCCTGCTTCAATTTTCTTGATAATCTGATCGGCATTCCCGGAATAATTCAGTTTGAGCTGGTTTTCAAACTGGAAGTTTGCGAGGGTGTTATAAGTGACCGGAAAATTCAGTTTGTCTCCGATTTTGGCATTCAATCCGAAATTAGCCTGCATATCAAAATCAAACCCGCCATTTCTTCGGGCCCGTTCCGGCAAAGTCGGGTTTTTGATATTCTGACCAATGTATCCTGCTGTTAAGGTCACATCACCTTGCGGTCTTATTTCCACCTTTGGTATTCCGGTGTTGCTGAACATGCGGTTGAAAAAACTTTCCCGGACCTGTAAGTTGGGATCTGTGATTTTTCTGTTCAGGTTCAGGATGGTGTTAAGGCGACGTTGAAAATATTCCTGCTCAGCTTTTTTAGTTAGATAAGTTTGCATCTCATCGAAAGTCATCCAGCCCGGTGTACGAAACCAGGTTCTGCCCACTTTTTCAAAAATGTAGTATCGCTTTGTTTCGGGATCGTATGCAATGGAGTCCTGGAATGAGGAAGGTCTTGCTAAATCAAAAGGATTATTACTACTGCTGTTAAAAAGATCGCCTCTTCTGTCTTGCAACGGAAATCGCAAACCGCCACTTTGGGGAAGTGTATCAGCTTTTTCGAAGCCGGGATACCCTGCATATACCGAACCCACTGCCGGCACAAGCAAAACCCAAAGAATGGCAAAACGAAATATCGTACGAGTCAATAAGGTCAAAATCTCTTAAGCGTTGATTGAGGTTTTACAAACATTTTAAAGCCGCTTTTATCAGTTCCTCTACCTGCCTGAACCCTGGGTCTTTGGCAAGTGCTTTTCGGATGGCTGATTCTGCGGCTGAACGGGCAATACCCAAAGCTGTCATAGCTATTAACGCTTCCTGCTCTAAAGTATTGTAACCGGTTGAAGAAAAAGCGGATTGATCCAGGGCAGATTTCGATAGCTTATCTCTAAGTTCTAACACGATGCGCTGTGCTGTTTTCTTCCCGATTCCTTTAACACTTTCAAGTAAAGTTTCGTTTCCTGATTGAATTGCCCTGGCAATTTCAGGGGGCTGCAGAGAGGAAAGCATCACCCTTGCCGTGGACGCGCCAACCCCGGACACACTCAAAAGATGCAAAAACATCTCTTTTTCCGAAAGCTCAAAAAATCCATAGAGGATATGCGCATCCTCCCGCACAAGCAGGTGTGTGTAAAGCATTCCCTGGTCGAGGGACTGAATTTTCGAATAGGTATTGAGGCTCACCTGCACCTCAAATCCAATACCTTGAGCTTCTACCACTACCACTGTGGGAGACTTGTGCGTGAATAAACCTTTGAGATAAGCGTACATAATAGCGAAAGTAGTTGAAAAAGCGTACAAAAAGGCTGATGAAATTTCTGTATTTTTGCGCGCTTGTAATCAAAGAAAATGAATCAAAAACTAACTGCCGTTATTAGCGCTGTGAGCGGGTGGGTACCTGAAGACAGACTCACGAATTTTGATCTTGAAAAAATGGTGGATACCAACGACGAGTGGATTCGTACGAGAACAGGTATCAAAGAGCGCAGAATACTCAAAGGGGAAGGACTTGCAACCTCCGACTTGGCTGCACCTGCTGTGCTTGAACTATGCAAGAAACGAGGAATTGATCCGTCAGAAATTGAATGCCTGATTGTAGCCACAGTGACGCCGGATATGGTGTTTCCGGCGACTGCAAATATCGTCTGCGATAAAATCGGCGCAGTAAATGCCTGGGGGTTTGATTTAAGCGCTGCCTGCAGTGGGTTTCTATTTGCATTGACAACAGGCACTTCTTTCATCGAGAGTGGCAGATATAAAAAAGTGGTAGTAGTGGGTGCGGATAAAATGAGTTCCATCGTGGATTACAGCGACAGAAATACGTGTGTGTTGTTTGGAGATGCCGCAGCAGCTGTTCTGCTGGAACCAAATGAAGAAGGGTATGGCATCTTAGACAGTATTCTCAAAGCCGATGGTTCAGGAAGAAATTTCTTACATATGAAAGCCGGGGGCTCTTTGCGGCCTGCCTCCATGGAAACCGTTGCCAACAAGGAACATTATGCATTTCAGGAAGGCCAAACAGTATTCAAATTTGCCGTGAAAGGCATGGCAGATGTAAGTGCTGAATTACTGGAAAAAAACAATTTGACCGGGGACGATATTGCCTGGCTTGTTCCTCATCAGGCCAATCTAAGAATTATTGATGCCACTGCAAACAGAATGGGATTATCCAAGGAAAAAGTAATGATCAATATAGAAAGATACGGCAATACTACCGCTGCTACCATTCCTCTTTGTTTGTGGGAATGGGAAAAGCAGTTGAAAAAGGGAGACAATATCGTGCTTGCTGCTTTTGGAGGAGGATTTACCTGGGGTGCCACATTGATAAGATGGTGGCTGTAAATTTCATTCAAGCAAATCATCCATTTGTGAGTTGATGGTTTAATTTGTCATATGTTATGCCCTTTTATTCTCATCGTCGTTGGTATAAGCCAACCGTTTTGGCTATTTCATATCTGAATATTTCTAGTTTTAATGGTCATATTTTATGCCCTAATTAAAAAGTAAAAACTGAAAAGTTAAAAGTTGAAATTAAAATACTGAATCTCATTTTCACTTATTCTCTTACTTTTAAGTTTTAACTTTCTAGTTATTGCCGCCGTTATGGGCATTTCATATGTTCTTTTT
>JBIIPV010000176.1:0-3760 GCA_044342435.1 Lacibacter sp.
GCTATTTAATCTTTTTCTTTCCTTGCCGGCTGGTTTGATTTCCCTAATATTATTATTGATCTATCGTTCAAAATACGGAATGGATCGCGGTGCTGTAATCGTGGCGCGTTTGTTGACATTAGGACTAATTACTGCCTTGATTGGACTTGGGTTGTTTTTATAGGGAGTTATGAGTTACGCGTTACGAGAGTTGTTAGTTTAATCTATATGAATACACTCGTAACTGATATCTTGAAATCTACTAACTTCTACTAAGCAGTATGGCTTTGCTCGCAATGACTGACCGTGTAATGCCTAACAGCCAACGGATAACCGTTAACAGTTAACCTCCTCCGTCTCAATATCCAAATGACTCGCATGATACGTACAGGTACCTTTCTCGATTTTTAATAACTGAGGTGATTGATGAACGATGTTCCACCTGTTGCTGATTTCATTGGAGATAGATCGATAAGTGAGCAGATCGAGGTAATAAATTTTCGCATGCTCTACAACACCTTTCTCGAGTCGGTTCTTCGCAACGGTGCTGATACTACAACGCGTACTGTGTTTAAAAATATACTGGGGACTAAGATGCGACAAAGAAGTAATCTCATCCAGCTGATCCGGATGAGTGAGTGGTTTCCATTCCATCTGATGGGTTTTATCTCCTGAATGGTTTGTTCATATTTGTACTCGGACAGCCATATTTCGGGCTAGCGCATGACGAAGCCAGAACGGCTGTAAAAGAAAAAGCGAGTAAATAAATAGCAATCTTTTTCATACTGATGGGTTGAAATGTAAAATTATACCTTTCCTGACTAGAAAAAACGACATTTTTCACTTGCTTATTGTTTACACTTACCAAAACATCTTTCTTCAATGTAATTTACTTAATTTTGGGCGGTGTCTGATTCACAACTACAAATGAATTTTGAAGATAAACAATCGCAGCCGGGTTCATTTGCCCTGCATCTGAAACGCCCCTTGGCTATTTTTGACCTTGAAACCACCGGTGTCAACATCGCCTCTGATCGCATCGTGGAAATTGCGATTGTACGCATTCAGCAGGACGGTACGCGTCAGGTAAAAAGAAAACTCATTAACCCGGAAATGCACATCCCGGAAGCTGCTTCATCTGTGCATGGCATCACCAACGACATGGTGAAAGACGCACCTACTTTCAGGCAGGCAGCCAACGAAATCAGGCAATTCATAGATGGTTGCGACCTGGGCGGGTATAACAGCAATCGTTTTGATATTCCCTTGCTGGTAGAGGAATTTCTGCGCGTAGATCAACCGATCGATTTAAATAAAGTACAGTTTCTGGATGTGCAAAAGATTTTCCATTCTATGGAACAACGCACACTCAGCGCTGCTTATAAATTTTATTGTAATAAAGAACTGGATGGCGCTCATAGTGCTGAGGTAGATGCGTCGGCCACTTTTGAAGTGTTGCTTTCTCAGGTTCAACGTTATCCGCAATTGGGAAACTCAATTGAATCCATCATCAAAGTTATTGGAGAAGAGGAAGTTGTGGATTTTGCTCGTCGATTTGTCATGGAAAACGGCAAAGAAATTTTCAATTTCGGGAAATACAAAGGACAGGTGGTGGAGGATGTTTTACGCAGAGAGCGTCAATATTATGATTGGATGATGAAGGGCGATTTCCCTCTGCATACCAAACAAAAGCTAACTGAGATTCTGAATCGGACTCTTTTAAAGAGATAAGTGTTTTTTATCCACCGTTTGTTTTTGATTCCTTTTTATTTTTATTTTTAATTTTATAAGTTCAACTTTCTTTTTGGGAAAACTTGTCATCATACCAACCTACAATGAACGCGACAATGTGGTAAACATCATTGAAGCCGTTTTTGCACAACAAAAAGGGTTTCATGTGTTGATCATTGATGATGGCTCGCCGGATGGTACAGCCGGCCTGGTAAAAGATGCACAGCAGCGTTATGCTGGTCAGCTCTTCCTTGAAGAAAGATCAGGAAAACAAGGCCTGGGCACTGCTTATATTTTTGGATTTAAATGGGCCATTGAAAGAGGGTATGAGTATATCTGTGAAATGGATGCCGATTTCAGTCACAACCCCGCCGATCTCGAACGATTGTATCTTGCCTGCGCACAAGAGGGTGCCGATGTGTCTGTGGGAAGTCGTTACATAAAAGGTGGCGCTGTTCGTAACTGGCCTGCTAACCGGATCTTCCTTTCCAAGGGAGCTTCTGTTTACACAAGGTTGATTCTTTGGATGCCTGTACGCGATTGCACAGCAGGTTTTGTTTGCTACAAACGAAAAGTACTGGAAACTGTCAATCTCGAAGCAATTCATTTTGTAGGATATGCTTTTCAAATTGAAATGAAATATGCCGCCTGGAAAATTGGCTTTAAAATCAAAGAAGTGCCGATTACTTTCATTGATCGTCAGGCCGGACAAAGTAAGATGAACAAAGGCATCGTGAAGGAAGGGATACTGGGGGTGTTGCAATTGCGCTGGCAAAGCTTCTTCAAATCATATAAAAAAAACATCTCAGGGAGTAAACATTCTTAGGGGCAAAAGCATTACTCTCCTTTTTTTCCATGTCATCATTCAGAATTGCATTGTGGCAGCTGCATATTGCAGTGTTTCTTGCCGGGTTTACTGCCATTCTCGGGCGAGTTATTGAACTTGAAGAAAGTTCGATTGTCTGGTACCGATTGCTCTTCTCCGCTGTTATCCTGTTTTTATATCTGCTTTTTATCAAAGATTCTTTAAAGGTTTCTCCAAGAAATATCCTTTCTTGTTTTGGAGTGGGAAGCCTGATCGGATTGCATTGGCTCTTTTTCTATGCGAGTATAAAAGCCGGTAATGCTTCTATTGCGTTGGTGTGTTTTTCTGCAACAGGTTCTTTCACAGCCATTCTGGAACCAATTATCACAAGAAGAAAATTTGACTGGCGTGAAATTTTAACCGGGTTATTTGTACTTGTTGGAATTGGATTGATTTTTCAGTTTGATACGAGATACAGAGAAGCAATTATACTTGGACTAACAGCTGCATTATTTTCTGCCATATTTCCAGTGTACACAAAAAAGCTCCTTACGAAATTAAGTGTCCCCGTGCTTTCTTTCTATGTATTAACCGGCGGTTTACTTTTTCTAACACTATTTCTTCCTGTTTATACAGGTAATCTCTTTTTTCTTAATCTGCCATCCTTGAATGATTTGATTTGGCTTGTTTTGCTTGCTCTTTTCTGTACGGTGATCGCCTTTCAGTTTTCCTTTAAGGCATTAAAAAGATTATCTGCATTTACGATTAATCTGACTTTTAATTTAGAACCGCTTTATGGCATGTTGATGGCATTCGTTTTTTTTCAGGAGCACAAGGAATTGTCATTGTCTTTCTACATAGGTACCGCAATTCTGTTAATCAGTGTTGGTGTTGAAACATATATGGTCAGACGCAAGGAGAGGGCTAAAAAAGATGTTGTTGGTTTTTAGATGTTGGTAGCAGTCAATTGTAAACAGATTGCCCCCCCAGCCATGGGTTTAAACCCGGGGCTGGGGAGTTTAAACCCTCAATCCGCCGGCTTCTGCGAAGCAGTCGGACTTTGTTGCTAACTTCTAACCGTTCCTCATGCTTTGTATTCTCCGAAAATATTGCGAAGCTCATCTGCAATTTCTCCCAGTGTGCAATGGTTTTCAACGGCCTCGATCACAACCGGCATCAGATTTTCTCCGGAAACGGCCCTTCTGCTAATTTCAAGAAGTGATTTCTTAGCTTTTTCCTGATCTC
>JBIIPV010000177.1:0-3750 GCA_044342435.1 Lacibacter sp.
TAGAGGGCCTGACTCAAACTTAGAAATACCTCAAAAGAACCTTTTCATAAACCTGAAATAGAATTACCGCACCTTAAACATGGAAACATTGATGTTAAAGAAATCTTAATTATTAAAAACGTGTAACCCCTATTCATAAAATAAATGTTTTTTGATTTTAATTTTAAATTTTGAATTAAAAAATATACCATTTTGGAAATAAATAATATACCCGTCAAACCCTTAAACTTTGAATCATGAAATGTCCAACCTGTAACGTAAATCTTGTTATGACTGATCGAAGTGGAATAGAAATTGACTATTGTCCTGATTGCCGTGGTGTATGGCTTGACCGCGGCGAACTTGATAAAATCATTGAACGTTCTCCATCAAGTAGTAGCAAGGATACTCATTATGATAATTATTCTGACAAGAAAAGATATTCTACTGGCAATGAATATAAATACAAGAAGAAAGGATTTCTTGGAGATATTTTTGATTTTTAACAGATTAATAATTATTAATATTTTCTAAGAAAAATGCATAAGTCAATTTAGCATTTTAATTAATTTATAAAACAAAAAAGATGAAATGCCCATAACGGCGGCAATAACTTAAAAGTTTAAAATTAAAAATAAGAGAATAAATGAAAATAAGATGCAGCATTTTTATTTTGTATTTTACTTTCAACTTTTAACTTTTCAGTTTTTACTTTTCCAAGGGCATAACATATGACAATTAAAACAATCAAATAATATACGCATGAAATACTCTACTATTATATTCTACATTTTTAGTTGTCTCATTTTTACTTCATGTTCTATAATAAGGCAAGGCCAGGTAGGTGTTAAACGTAAAGTCGGAAAGCTGAATCCCAAAATTAACACACCCGGTGCAGTTATCTATAATCCTTTTATAACCCGAATCATTAAAATCTCAACACAAACTGACAACATCGAAGTAAATCTGGATCTTCCTTCTAAAGAAGGCCTGACCATCAAAAGCCAGATTTCGATCCTATACCATGTCAAGCCCGAAATGGCCCCTTCTATTCTTGAAAATATTGGATTAGATTATGAGCGAACCGTTATTCTCACAGTTTTTCGCTCTTCCGCATCAGATGTTACAGCCCGTTTTATGGCCAAGGAAATGCATACAAGTCAGCGCTCTGTCATAGAAAATGAAATAAAAGAATTAATGCAAAAACAATTGCAGCACAGAGGCTTTGAAGTGGAAGCAGTTCTTCTTAAAAGTATTATGCTACCTGAAGGTTTAAGTACGGCCATACAAGAGCGTCTTGAAGCAGAACAACAGGCCCAGCAAATGGAATTCATCCTTCAAAGAGAGCGAAAGGAAGCGGAACGTAAAGTGATTGAAGCAGAAGGGGTACGTAACTCACAAAAGATTATCTCTGAAGGGCTAAATGAAATTTATATCAAATGGAAAAGTCTTGAAGTTTTCAAGGAACTTTCTAAATCGCCCAATACAAAAATCATCATGACTGATGGAAAAACTCCACTTTTGATCAACCCGAAAGATGATTGAGCATTTAGATATCAGCTGAACATTTATGATAAGGTGTAATTTCTGAAATCTCCTATCAAACACGTTAATTTCCTTATTCATCCCTGCGGATGAAATGCCCTTTCACAGGGTTGAACCCTAAAAACGTGAATAGCAGGTGAATAACTTTGACCTGAAATTTCCCATTTCCCTTACCTTTGCGCACTTTGAAGCAGAAAAGAACAGGCCCGGTGCCGTAAGACCAGGTTTGACCTTATCCCGCCCTCTTGCCGGCACGCGTTTGTTTTTTCTGTGCGATTTCTTCTTAACAAATTAATGGTTTTACTCACAAACAGATTATGAAGCTTTCACAGTTTACGTTCGACCTGCCACTCAATCTCATTGCGCAGAATCCGACCAAAAAAAGAGAAGACAGCCGCCTGATGGTGATCCATCGCAAAACCGGCCAGATTG
Source organism: Lacibacter sp. (assembly GCA_044342435.1). Taxonomy (GTDB): domain Bacteria; phylum Bacteroidota; class Bacteroidia; order Chitinophagales; family Chitinophagaceae; genus Lacibacter. Next base: position 1,957 of record JBIIPV010000177.1, read on the forward strand.
AAAACCGTGTTTTCCGCGATGTGATGGAATACTTTGATGACAAAGACGTGTTCGCCGTCAACAACACCAAAGTATTTCCCGCCCGCATGTATGGAAGAAAGGAAAAAACAGGTGCTAAAATTGAAGTATTTCTTCTTCGTGAATTAAACAAACAAAACCGTCTTTGGGATGTAATCGTTGATCCGGCAAGAAAAATTCGTGTAGGCAACAAACTCTACTTCGGAGATACTGAAGACCTGGTAGCAGAAGTAATCGACAACACCACTTCACGTGGAAGAACAATTCGTTTTCTGTTTGAAGGAAGCGATGAAGAGTTCCGACATGTATTGTATAACATGGGCGAAACACCATTGCCCAAATACATCAAGCGCAAACCAGATGAAGAAGACCGTGAGCGCTATCAAACAGTATTTGCCAAATACGAAGGAGCAGTTGCTGCGCCTACTGCAGGTCTGCATTTCAGCAGCGAACTCATTAAGCGCCTTGAAATCAAAGGCATCCGTTTTGCAGAAGTAACACTCCATACAGGCTTAGGCACTTTCCGCCCCATTGAAGTAGAAGACCTCAGCAAACACAAGATGGATGCAGAATATTATAAGATTGACGAATTCGCATGTAAAACGGTAAACAAAGCCAAAGAAGGCGGACACCGCATTTGTGCTGTAGGCACAACAACCATGCGTGCATTGGAAACATCATTCACTGCTCAGCAATTATTGAAACCATCTGAAGGATGGACGAACATCTTTGTACATCCACCATACAATTTCAATATCGCAGATTCTCTGATTACCAACTTCCATCTTCCAAAAACCAGTTTATTAATTATGGGTTGTGCCTTTGCCGGTTACGACCTGATTATGGAAGCATATAAAAAAGCGATCAAAGACAAATACCGATTCTTTAGCTATGGCGATGCGATGTTGATTATTTAAAAGGTTATTCGACCTCATATTACTTGACGCAGAGAAATAAGAAAAGGAGTTTTACGCAGAGTTTATCTCTGCGTTTTCCTTTGCGTTCTTCTTCCTCTGCGCCGAAAAGACCGAGAGATAAAGAACTCACAGACTCATGAACTAATGGACACACAGACTCGTAATCCGCCCGCTTCGCAGTCGGACTTCGCCCTTAACTCGTAACTTTTATACACCAAATAAATCAGACATGACCAAAACAGCGAAAGAATCTTTTGTGATGATGACAGAACTCGTTCTTCCTAATGACACAAATACATTTGGCAATCTGATGGGCGGAAGGTTGATGTACTGGATGGATATTGCCTCTGCACTGGCAGCAGCAAAACATTGTAACGCCCCTGTAGTAACAGCCAGCGTGGATAATATATCATTTGAAAACCCCATCAAGCTGGGCAATGTGGTGCATATAGAAGCCAAAGTAACACGTGCTTTCAACACATCTATGGAAGTACACATGAAAGTATGGGGCGAAGATGTAACACAACAATACAGATACAAAAGCAACGAAGCATACTTTACGTTTGTAGCACTCGACCCCAATGGCAAACCAAGAAAAGTAAACGAACTGTTACCTGAAACGGAAGAAGAAATAAAATTACATGAAGGGGCCTTACGGAGAAGGCAGGTGCGTTTGATATTAGGTGTTAAAATGAAGCCGGAAGAAGCAGAAGAATTGAAAGCGTTGTTTACGAAATGAGGGGAGTTAGAATCAATTTATTTTCAAAAAAGCCCATGGTTTAAACCATGGGCTTTTTTGAAAATAAACACCAAAAAATATATCTTTGTCGAACTTTGTATCGAAGATTAATTATATTAA
>JBIIPV010000178.1:0-3734 GCA_044342435.1 Lacibacter sp.
TCAGAAGTAAAGTGATTGGAATTGCCATCAAAGACAGAGGTGCGATTTTACCGGCAGGGCATACTGCTGATGCGGCATACTGGTATGATAACAAAAGCGGCAATTGGATTACTTCCACATACTACAGAGAAAGTTTGCCTGAATGGGTGAAGATGTTCAATGAAAAAAAATATCCGGATCAGGTATATCAGCAGGGATGGTCAACGCTTTATCCAATGAATACTTATGTTCAAAGTGATACATCTGTGAATGATTATGAAGCTCGTCCTTTCGGAGAAGATCAGTTGAATTTTCCATATAAATTAAATCAATTCATCGGAAAAAATTACGGTGTCATTTCTCAGACACCTTATGGAAATACAATGACTTTTGAAATGGCAAAGGGTGCTGTTGTCAATGAGTTGATGGGGAAAGATGAAGATCCTGATTTTCTTGCCGTGAGTTTTTCAACTCCTGATTATATCGGTCATGCATTTGGGCCAAACAGCATGGAAGTAGAAGATGCCTATCTGAGAATGGATATTGAGTTGGGTGCATTCTTCAATTTTCTTGATCAGCAGGTTGGGAAAGATCAGTATGTTGTATTTCTGACTGCAGATCATGGCGTCTCACACGTACCGGGATTTTTACAAAAACACAAACATCCCGGCGGTAATATTGATGATGATCAAATGATCAAAGAATTAAATAATGCCATCAGCCAAAAATTTGGGGTTAAGAATGTTGTATTATCAGGCCTCAATTATCAACTGGCACTAAATAACAAGGCTATTGATTCGGCAGGTGTCAACCGCACCCAACTCACAGAATTCATGAATGATTTTGTTATTAAACAACCCGGTATTGATCGCGTTTTCCCTTGCTCTGAACTATATAAAGAGTTAATTCCTTCACTGGTGCGCGAGCGTTTTTCAAATGGATATCATCCCAAACGTTCCGGAGATATTCAGTTGTTGTTTCAGCCGGGATGGATTGACGGAGGGAAAAAAGGAACCACACACGGACTCTGGAATCCTTACGACAGCCATATTCCTCTCATTTGGTATGGCCGTGGTATCACAAAAGGCAGGTCAAATGCCGTTGTATACATGACGGATATTGCACCAACGCTGGCGGCCCTGCTTCGCATTCAAATGCCAAATGGTTGTATTGGCAGTCCGATATTACCTGTTTTGTCTGAAAAATAGCAAGCAGGATCAATCAGCCTTTGAATTTATTGAGTGGCATTAATCTTGCAAAAGTGTTTGAAATAAGTACAGCTCAGTTTTCTGTAAAACTGACTGACAAAATGACTAAATTATGATGAAGCAAAAAGAGCAGTCAATGTTTTTGAGTTCGCAGGAAGAGGATGTTGATTTTTTACCGATCATTCCTCTGAATGAAACTGATCAGGAAGATGACAATTTGGTCATCGGTGCAGATATTCCCATTTTGCCTCTTAGAAATACTGTTTTATTCCCCGGGGTTGTGCTACCAATTACGGTAGGTCGCGATAAAAGTATCCAGGCGGTGAATGAAGCATACAAAGCGGATAAGCTTGTAGGTGTTGTGGCACAGAAAGACAGCAATGTGGAAGATCCGGGAGTGAAGGACCTGGAAAGTGTAGGAACTGTGGCGAGAGTGGTGAAACTGATTAAAATGCCGGATGGAGGAACAACGGTGATTATACAAGGCAAGAAGCGGTTTCATTTAAAGGAGATTACTTCCGAAGAACCTTTTTTTCGTGCGAAAGTTGAATTGATGGAAGAAGAGCCTATACCGGAGACGGATCATTTTCGTGCATTGGCTGGTTCAATCAAAGATCTGGCTACACAAATCATCCAGCTTTCTCCGAATTTACCTAGTGAGGCCGCCATCATCCTTAAAAACATCGAAAACCCAGGCTTTCTCATTCACTTTGTCAGCAACAACCTGAACTCAGATATCAATGAGAAACAGAAGTTGCTTGAGATGCAGAACCTCACGCAACGCGCCGAATTGCTGATGAATTTATTGCAACGCGAACTGCAATATGCTGAATTGAAAAATAAAGTCACCAGTAAAACAAGAACTGAACTCGATAAACAACAACGCGACTATTTCCTTCAACAGCAATTGAAAAGTATAAAGGAGGAGCTTGGTGGCGATTCCAACGACCTGGAGATTCAGGAGATGAAGAAAAAAGCTGAGTCCAAAAAATGGTCGGAGGAAGCGGCACAAATTTTCAAAAAAGGAATTGAGAAGCTGGAAAGAATGCATCCTTCCACACCTGATTATTCTGTTGTTTACAACCACCTCGACTTGCTGCTGGATCTTCCCTGGGGCGAATACACCGATGACCAGTATGATCTGAAGAAAGCCAAAAAAGTACTCGACAATGATCATTACGGGATTGATAAAGTCAAAGAAAGAATTCTTGAATACCTGGCTGTTTTGAAACTGAAAGGCGACATGAAAAGTCCGATCCTTTGCTTGTTTGGTCCTCCAGGTATTGGTAAAACATCATTGGGGAAAAGCATTGCATCTGCACTGGGAAGAAAATATGTCCGCATTAGTTTGGGAGGCTTGCACGATGAAAGCGAAATCAGAGGTCATCGTAAAACATATATTGGCGCCATGCCCGGCCGCGTGCTGCAATCGATCCGTAAAGTTCATTCTTCTAACCCCGTGATGATTCTTGATGAAATAGATAAAGTCGGTACTGATTTCAGAGGCGATCCATCCAGTGCACTTCTTGAATTACTAGATCCTGAACAGAATCAGTCTTTCTACGATAATTATCTCGAACTGGAGTACGATCTTTCCAAAGTGTTGTTCATTGCAACAGCCAATAACCTGGCAACTATTCAACCGGCCTTGCGCGACAGAATGGAAATCATTGATTTGTCGGGATATGCGGTGGAAGAAAAAGTGGAGATTGCAAAAAGGCATCTTGTGCCCAAACAACAGGAAGCACATGGATTAAAGAATAATCCATTCAAAATAAGCGACAGCGTACTTCAAAAAATCATTGAAGATTATACCCGTGAAAGTGGTGTGCGTGAATTGGATCGCATGCTTGCATCCGTGATGCGTTCACAGGCGAAAGAAGTGGCACTCCGCGGCAAACTGAAACCGACAGTCACTGCGAACGACATTGAAAAAATTCTGGGCAAGCCACGTTACAGCAACGAAGTATATAAAACTGTCAATCAGCCGGGTGTGGCGGTAGGGTTGGCATGGACTTCAGTGGGAGGAGATATCTTGTTTCTGGAGAGCGTGTTGACAGAAGGGAAAGGGGAGTTGAGATTGACAGGAAATTTGGGAGCGGTGATGAAAGAAAGTGCATCGACAGCTTTGAGTTATTTGCAGGCCAATACGAAGAAGACGGGCATTGTTGCTGAAGATTTCCTCAATTATAATATACATGTGCATGTGCCGGAAGGAGCTGTTCCGAAAGACGGACCCAGCGCCGGTGTAACCATGCTTACATCAATGGCAAGTGCTTTTACAGGAAGGAAAGTGAAACCATATGTTGCAATGACCGGAGAAATTACTTTAAGAGGATTGGTATTGCCTGTAGGAGGGATCAAAGAGAAAGTGCTTGCAGCGAGGAGGGCAGGGATTAAAGAAATTATTCTTTGCTGGCAGAATGAAAAAGATGTACTAGAAATCAATTCATCTTATATCAAAGGCATACGATTCCACTATGTGAAAACGATGCAGCAGGTACTTGATCTGGCATTGTTATAATGAAGAATTTCTGACAGGGTGTA
>JBIIPV010000179.1:0-3728 GCA_044342435.1 Lacibacter sp.
TATAAGGTGAAAGCTTTTTGTTTCCAGGACAGTCCGCGTCGTGCACACTCTATCGCAGCGCAAGGAGGGATCAATGCAGCAAAGAATTACCAAAACGACGGAGACAGTGTATATCGTCTCTTCTATGACACAATTAAGGGAGGCGATTATCGTGCAAGAGAATCAAATGTTCATCGTTTGGCTGAAGTAAGTGGAAATATCATTGATCAGTGTGTGGCACAAGGAGTTCCCTTTGCGCGAGAATATGGTGGATTACTGAGCAACCGTTCTTTTGGTGGAACGCAGGTGCAACGTACTTTTTATGCTGCAGGCCAAACCGGTCAGCAGTTGCTGATTGGCGCCTATCAGGCACTGGAGCGTCAGGTGGCATTGGGAAATGTTGAAATGTTTAGCCGTCATGAGATGCTCGATGTTGTGATGATTGAAGGGAAAGCAAGAGGCATCATCTGCCGTAACCTCGTAACAGGAGAACTTGAGCGTCATTTCGGTCATGCGGTATTGTTATGTTCCGGTGGTTATGGCAATGTTTTCTACTTGTCAACAAACGCCATGGGCAGCAATGTAACTGCCGCCTGGAAAGCACATAAAAAAGGCGCTTTGTTCGCAAATCCATGCTTTACTCAAATTCACCCGACCTGTATTCCGGTGAGTGGTGATCATCAGAGTAAGTTGACATTGATGAGTGAGAGTTTGCGTAACGACGGACGTATCTGGGTGCCAAAAGAAAAAGGGGATACACGTAAGGCAAATGAAATTCCTGAAGAAGAAAGAGATTATTACTTAGAGCGTCGTTATCCTGCCTTCGGTAACCTGGTTCCACGCGATGTTGCGAGTCGTGCCGCAAAAGAACGTTGCGATGCAGGTTATGGTGTAGGTACATCTAAGCAGGCTGTTTATCTGGATTATGCCGATGCGATCAAAAGATACGGACGAATTGAAGCCGGTAAGAAAGGGATCACTAATGCGGATGATCAAACAATCATCGCGCTTGGAAAAGATGTGGTGAAAGAAAAATACGGGAATCTCTTTGATATGTACGCAAAGATTACGGGAGAGAATCCTTATGAAGTGCCGATGCGTATTTACCCTGCTGTTCACTATACGATGGGTGGTTTATGGGTTGATTATGAATTGATGACCACCATCCCAGGCTTATATGCCCTTGGAGAAGCAAACTTCAGTGATCACGGTGCTAATCGCCTTGGTGCTTCTGCATTGATGCAGGGCCTTGCTGATGGTTATTTTGTGATTCCCTATACAATTGGTAATTACCTGTCTGACGAAATACATGTGAAAGCAATTTCTACCGACCATCCCGCTTTTGTGGAAGCTGAGAAACAAGTCAGTGATCGCATTGAAAACCTAATGAGCATCAAAGGGACTAAAACGGTTGAAAGTTTTCACAAGCGTCTAGGAAAAATCATCTGGGATAAATGCGGCATGGCCCGTAATGCAGAAGGTCTTCGCCAGGCAATTCGTGACGTTCAGGAATTAAAAAAGGAATTTTGGTCAGATGTACGTATCCCAGGTGAAATTAACAGCATGAATCCTGAATTGGACAAAGCAAACCGTGTTGCTGATTTCATTGAGCTGGGTGAACTTATGTGTATTGATGCATTAAACCGAGAAGAAAGTTGCGGCGGGCATTTCCGTGAAGAGCATCAAACTCCGGAAGGAGAGGCGCTCAGGCATGATGATCAATATATGTATGTTGCTGCATGGGAACTAAAAGCAGAACACAACTGGCAGTTGCACAAAGAAGAATTGTTGTACGATGTGGTGAAGCCCAGTCAACGTTCATATAAATAATTTGAATCAATAACTAATCATTTAATCAATTAGAATATCTCTCATGGAACATCAATCTATTAACCTGAAGCTGAAAGTGTGGCGCCAGAAAAACGGCCGTGAAAAAGGGACGTTTGAAAATTATGATGTGAAAAATATTTCCACTGAAATGAGTTTTCTGGAAATGTTTGATGTGCTCAATGAAGATTTGATTAAAGAAGGAAAAGATCCGGTTGCATTCGATCACGATTGTCGCGAAGGAATTTGCGGGATGTGCAGCATGGTGATTGATGGTAGACCTCATGGCCCGTGGAATGCCAATACAACTTGTCAGTTACACATGCGTGCATTTAATGAAGGTGATACCATCGTTGTTGAACCATGGAGAGCCAATGCATTTCCGGTGATTAAGGATTTAATGGTAGATCGTTCTGCTTTTGATCGTATCATACAGGCAGGTGGGTATGTTTCCGTGAATACGGGTAATGCGGTTGATGGAAATGCACTCCCAATAGAAAAAGACAAAGCAGATACTTCTTTCGCAGCTGCTATGTGCATTGGTTGCGGTGCGTGTGTTGCTTCTTGTAAAAACAGCAGTGCCATGTTGTTTACCAGTGCGAAAGTGTCGCACCTGGCTCTTCTTCCTCAGGGCGATCCTGAACGCAAACAACGTGTTTTGAATATGGTGGCGCAGATGGATAAAGAAGGTTTTGGTGCCTGTACAAATACCGGCGCTTGCGAAGCTGTTTGTCCGAAAGAAATTTCCATCAGCAATATCGCGCGCATGAATGCCGAATATACTTTGTCGGCTCTCAGCTCCGATAAATAAAATGATTGCCATGCGGCAACTTCTTTTACTGATTGCATGCTTTTTTGTTTCTTTTCTGAAGGCGCAAAATTTCCAATCGGGTTTCCGTCAGATCAATTTTACAGATCCATCACGATCCGGAAGAATGGTTACTGCGGATATTTATTATCCTGCATCTGTATCTGGTACAAATGTTGATCTTGTAACAGGCATACAAACATTTCCTGTTGTGGTGTTTGGTCATGGTTTTGTAATTCCAACCTCTGCATATAAATGGCTTGGGGATACGCTATCCAGATATGGATTCATTGCGGTGTTTCCCTCTACAGAATCTACTTTTTCTCCCAATCATGCTACTTTCGGAGCAGATATTTCATTTCTGGCAACAAGGGTAACTTCTCTAAACGATTCCTCCAGTTCCATCTTTTTCGGCAGAGTAAAAAAACGTGCCGCAGTCGGCGGTCACAGCATGGGCGGCGGAAGTAGTTTTTTAGCAGCAGCTTCCGCCAATGCAGTAATACATTCTATATTCAATTTTGCTGCGGCTGAAACAAACCCCAGTGCAAAGCAAGCTGCATCACAGGTGAATTTGCCTGCACTCATTTTCTCCGGCACTTCAGATTGTATTGTGCCTCCTGCTACTCAAAAAGATATGTATGTGGCAATGCCTTACCCCTGTAAAACCTATATCAATTTGACCGGCGGATTACACTGTCATTTTTCCAATAATGATGCAACATGTTCATTTGGACAACTTACCTCCGGATGTAACAGCTCTTCTGTAAATGCTCAGGTTATTTTTCAAAAAACAACATCGCTGCTAATCCCTTTTTTGAATCTCTACCTCAATGAAGATTGTAATTCTTCCAATTTTTTTAACGATCGATATTTGTCGCTAACAGGTGCTGCCAAAGAACGCGTATGTACGAGCGATCCAAAAGGATGTGTTTTAACAGGCTTTCAATTTCCGCTTGAAAACAAAAGCTTTTCTGTTTATCCGAATCCGATTACCACAACAGCACAGATCCTGCTGGAATGGAATGAAAACGACAGATACAACAGTTGCCTGATTTATTCATCGGACGGACAGGTGATTCAGAAAGATGAGCTAAACAATATAGGCAAAAAAAGA
>JBIIPV010000180.1:0-3719 GCA_044342435.1 Lacibacter sp.
ATTTATGAATCAATTCTTTATCGATCCGCGGGTATTTGCTGTACATCCCCTCCGTAAAGCCCAGTGAGGTGAGTTTAACCAGATTTTTATAGCCGGTTTCATTTTTTGCCAGCATCACCTGGTGGTAGCGTTTGTCTTTTTCTTCTTTGCTGAAAGTTTTGCGATGACGGTTTTCGGCCACATAGAATTCACAACCAACGATTGGCTTCACCTTCAATGAACCATCATCATTTTTATGTTTCTGGGCCTGTGCCACAAACTGAAATACACCGAACATGTTGCCGTGATCGGTGATGGCGATGGCGGGCATATTGTCATCAACCGCTTTTTTATAAAGTGCTTCAATATTTGCCGCTCCGTCGAGCAGTGAATACTGGGTATGAACATGCAGGTGTGAAAAACGACTCATTTTTATTTCTCTTCGGGGAACTCCAAATTTCGGGATATGTTTGAGAATTTGGGAATAAAAATGTTTAGTCGTTAAGAGGTTTAGGAGTTTAGGTGTTGAGGGTTTGCCGGATATCTCTTTCCTTTACCTTTGTCTTCTTCCAAAAAGATATGCTTACTAAACGAATCATTCCCTGTCTGGATATCAAAGACGGTCGCACGGTGAAAGGGACCAATTTTGTGGATCTGCGGGATGCCGGCGATCCGGTGGAGCTTGGGGCTTTGTATGCACAATCAGGTGCAGATGAGTTGGTATTTCTTGATATAACTGCAACTGTCGAAAAACGTAAAACCCTTAGTGAACTTGTGAAACGCATTGCAAGGGTGGTGAATATACCTTTCACGGTTGGAGGCGGTGTGCGGGCTGTAGAAGACATGCACTGGTTGTTGCAGTCGGGCGCCGATAAAGTAAGCGTGAATACAGCAGCTTTTCAGCGACCTGAATTAATTACTGAAATAGCTCTTGCAGCAGGTAGTCAATGTTGTGTGCTTGCCATAGATACAAAAAAGGAGGAGGATGGAGAGTGGTATGTTTATTTGAACGGAGGGAGAACAGCCACTGGAAAACGTTGTGATGAATGGGCCAGGGAGGGTGTGGAAAGAGGTGCCGGAGAAATATTACTCACCAGCATGAACAATGATGGAACAAAAGCAGGCTTTGCCTTAGATATTACATCTATACTTTCAGCATCACTACCTGTACCGGTGATTGCCAGTGGGGGTGCCGGAAAAATGGAGCATTTTTCGGAAGTATTTACAGAAGGGAAGGCTGACGCAGCGCTGGCGGCCAGTATTTTTCATTTTTCAGAAATTGAGATACCGGTCTTAAAAGCTTACCTCAAAGAACGAAATATCCCTGTGAGGTTGTAGTTTTGTTATCATCCATTTATCAAACAAATTATTTTGAATCCTGATTTCAATAAATCATCCGAAGGACTGATACCGGCGATTGTACAAGATTATACAACTGAAAAAGTATTGATGCTTGGTTTCATGAATGAAGAAGCATTCAGACTCACTCAGGAAACAGGACGTGTTACTTTTTACAGTCGTTCAAAACAGCGATTGTGGACCAAAGGGGAGGAGAGTGGAAACTTTCTAAACGTCAAACAAATTTCACTGGATTGTGATGAAGATACTTTGCTGATCAAGGCTGAGCCTTTGGGGCCAACTTGTCATACCGGTGCCGATACTTGCTGGAATGAGCCCAATCATTCTTCTGATTTTTTATTTTATCTGCAGGACATCATCGACCTCAGAAGAAATGGAAATGATGAAAAGAGTTATGTGAAAAGTCTTTTTGAAAAAGGAATCAACAAAATTGCTCAGAAAGTGGGAGAAGAAGCAGTTGAATTGGTGATAGAATCAAAAGATGATAACAAGGATTTATTTTTAAATGAAGCAGCTGATTTATTGTTCCACTTTCTGGTTTTACTAAGGGCTAAGGATATCAACCTGGATGAAGTGTATCAAATTCTCAAACAAAGACATTCTCGTTAAATGAAAAAATTCACACTGAGCATTCTGTTTATTTCTTCGATTTTTTTTTCGCTTCATGCGCAATTAAAATTTAATGTAAAAGGACAAATAGCAGGTTTGCCTGATAGCACGGAGGTGACACTTCATTTAGACAATATTCAGAATGAACCAATTGCACGTGCGATTCCTAAAAAAGGAAAATTTGTTTTAAAAGGAACGATCACGGAGCCGGCATTGTATTTGCTGACTTACAGGGGTTCTCAACAATCGCTGCCAATATTTCTGGAGGGCGGTCAGTTCACGGTACAAGCGCATTATGGTGAGTTTGTATCCGCAAAAGTGCAGGGTGGCAAAATACATGGTCAGTATGAAGCATTTCGCAGACAATTTGATCCTTTATTTATTCAGGTAGATGGGATCGGCCGTCAAATCAATGATCCGCAATATGTAGCGCAGAAAGATTCTCTTTATGTGGAATTACGATCAGTGATCACCAAGATTGACAACAAAACAGATGAGTTTGTAGATCGTCAAAAAAAATCACCGGTTTCTCCTTTGCTTTTATATTACGTGTACAGTTTCTTTCAGCAGGCTGAAACACTGGAGCTTCGGTATGAAAAGTTGACGGAAGAGGCACAGAAAAGTTATTACGGCAGAATGATCGGAAAGACGATTGAGGAACTGAAGATCGGATCAGTCGGATCAATGGCGGTTGATTTTCAACAGGCTGATACAAGTGGAGTGATGGTCACTCTTTCATCTTTCAGAGGTAAGTATGTACTGGTAGATTTCTGGGCAAGTTGGTGTGGGCCTTGTCGTATGGAAAATCCCAACGTAGTAAAAGCCTACGAACAATTCAAAGACCGCAACTTCACCGTATTGGGTATTTCGCTTGATCGCACCAAGGAGGCTTGGCTTCAGGCAATTCAAGATGACAGGTTGGATTGGACCCAGCTCAGTGACTTGAAGTTCTGGAGCAATGATGTTGCCAGAATGTATAAGATATCTTCTATTCCTCAAAACTTCTTAATAGATCCGCAAGGAAAAATCATCGCTAAAAATTTAAGAGGGGAAGATCTTACAAATACATTGAGCACCTTGCTGAAATAAATCATTGGGGTCTATTTCGGATATTCGGTTGAATAGATGTTCTATATAAGTACACACATGATTCATTTCATTGTTTTGTAAAATCTTTTTTGTGATTTAAATTTATATTTGCATTTCAATTAAATATTTTTCAAAATTTAAATGAGAATGATATGAGAAACCTTTTATTTTCTATGTTGTGTCTGGTGATGATTCAACCTGTATTTGCATCATATTTTATCCCGGTTCCTGAAAATGATTTACAGAATGTAACAAATAGCGCTGTTGAGGAGTATCGTCAATTGTCGGGAAAAGAAAGAAAGAATCGCATCAAGGCGGCCAAAGAAGAAATCAAACTGCATAAACAAAACGGAACAGCAGACGAGCGTACTTTATTACTTGTTATACTGGCAATTTTGCTTCCCCCATTAGCCGTTTATTTACACCAGGGAGAAATCAATTCCAAATTCTGGATCAGTTTAATCCTGACTTTGATTTTCTGGTTACCCGGAATGATATATTCGTTGCTGGTAGTGTTGGGCGAAGTTTAATCTTAATATGTAAATGTTACGAGTTTGTCCGACTGCCTCGAAAACTTTCGGGGCGGGCGAATTATGGGTTATGAGTTACGACTTACGACTTTTTCTCCCTTAACCCTAAACGACTAAACGAATCAACGAATCAACTTTTTCATCCCTATTTGT
>JBIIPV010000181.1:0-3707 GCA_044342435.1 Lacibacter sp.
CTTCACGCCGAACGCTTATTCGAGTGTTGAAGAAGTTTCAGCTATGAAAAATAAATTATTGGTTAACGTATTGACCAATGTGAAAAATGAATTGTTCGTTTATTCTTTTGAAAAGGGAAAATGGATATCTGACAAAGTATCTGCACCTGATTATGGAAAAATATCTATCGGATCAACAGATAAAAATTCAGAACAGTATTATTTCCTATATCAAAATTTTCTGACGCCTCCTACCTTGTATCACGCAGATGCGCAAACGAAAAAAACACAAACCATCAAATCATTGCCTGCTTTTTTTGATGGAAGTAAATATAAGATTGAGCAATACAAAGCAAAATCTAAAGACGGAACGGAGATCCCATATTTTGTAGTGTCCGGAAAGATCACACAATGGAACGGAACAAATCCGACCTTGCTTTATGCTTATGGTGGATTTGAAGCATCTTCATCGCCCTACTATTTAAACGCAACCGGATGTGCCTGGCTGGAGAATGGAGGTGTTTACGTATTAGCCAATATACGTGGTGGTGGTGAGTTTGGTCCTGCCTGGCACCAGGCAGGCTTAAAAGAAAAAAGACAAACAGTCTACAATGATTTTCATGCTGTAGCGGAAGACCTTATTGCAAAAAAAATAACATCCAATAAACATTTAGGGATCATGGGTGGAAGCAACGGAGGATTATTGGTTGGCGTGGCCTTTACCCAACGTCCCGATTTATATCAGGCTGTTGTTTGCCAGGTACCGCTATTAGACATGCAGCGATATAATAAACTTCTTGCAGGAGCAAGCTGGATGGATGAATATGGCAACCCCGACATTCCTGAAGAATGGGAATACATTAAAAAATATTCACCCTATCATAATTTAAAACCCGGTGTAGCCTATCCAGAGGTGTTATTCTTAACATCTACAAAAGACGATCGCGTACATCCAGGTCATGCCCGCAAGATGGCCGCCAAAATGATTGATATGGGATACCCGGTATTGTATTATGAAAATACAGAGGGAGGACATGCCGGTGCTTCCACCAACGAACAAACGGCCAAACTGGTTGCGCTTGAATTCTCTTATTTATTGATGAAGCTGAAATAAACAATCCCTTAACTTTTAATCATAGTAGCAGATTAGTATAAGAATGATGAATAATTTAGATTGCTGGATTTTTATAATTTCCTCAATCAATCTAACTCGATTTTTTCATCTATACTTCTTAAATAACCATTTAAAATAAATGCCTGTATCATTGAAAATAAATATTTTACTAATAACTCTTTTATTCATTGCAACTTTTTCAGTAAAAGGACAAAGTGAATCCGATAATTTAAAAAGATGGAAAACGCATTCAAAGAATGTGACCATCATCCGCGACAACTATGGTGTGCCGCACATTTATGGAAAAACCGATGCAGATGCCGTTTTTGGTTTGCTCTATGCACAATGTGAAGATGATTTTTCGAGAGTGGAAATGAACTATATAGAAAAGCTTGGAAGAAAAGCAGAGATACTGGGAGAAAATGAGATCTACAACGATCTTTACATACGATTGGTGATAGACAGCTCAGATGCGATAAAAGATTATGAACGTGCGCCCGAATGGCTCAGAAAATTACTCAACGCTTTTGCCGATGGTGTGAATTATTATTTATATACACATCCCCAAACCAAACCCCGACTTCTGAATCATTTTCAACCCTGGTATCCCCTGCTATGGACAGACGGAAGTATCGGTGCTATCAGCACCGGAAATATCACGGAAACGGAACTGGCAAAATTTTATGAAATAGCAGAACCGCTCTCTGCAAACTTTTCTTTTTCAAATGATGAAATAACTGCGGCCATACAACCTCGGAAAGAAGTACAGGATGGATCAAACGGCTTTGCCATTGCTCCCGCTAAATCATCATCAACAAAAGCAATACTCTACATCAACCCACATACTAGTTTTTATTTCCGACCGGAAGTACAAATTATAAGTGAAGAGGGCCTTCGTGTATATGGAGCTGCAACCTGGGGACAGTTCTTCATCTACCAGGGCTTTAATGATTATTGCGGATGGATGCATACCAGCAACAACGTAGATGTGAGCGATTTGTATTATGAAACGATTCGTAAATCTGTCACCGGTTATGAATATTTCTATAACAACAAATGGATACCGGTAACAGAAAAGAATATCATCATTCGATCAGTCTCCAAAGCAGGTATGAAGAATGAAAAAATATTTACAACATACTTCACGCACCATGGCCCTATTATGAGCAAAAGAGATGGCAGGCCTGTGAGTGTACGATGTAATAATAGGGATATGAAGGGACTGATACAAAGCTGGCTGAGAACAAAGGCGACCGACTTTTCCTCTTTTGAAAAAACAATGGATATACGTGCAAACGCATCCAACAATACTGTTTATGCCGATAAGGAAGGGAACATTGCTTACTGGCACGGCAACTTTGTCCCTAAAAGATCCACTCAATTTAACTGGAGCAAACCGGTAGATGGAACCAGTCCGGAAACAGAATGGATGGGACTTCACGAATTAAATGAATTAATTCGAATTAAAAACCCGGCAAGCGGGTGGATTCAAAATTGTAATTCAACACCTTTTACCTGTTGTGATTTGTCAAGCCCGAAGAAAGCTGATTATCCTTCTTATATGGCTCCAGACGGAGAAAACTTCAGAGGGGTGAATGCAATCAGAGCATTAAATGAAAAAGAAAAGTTTTCACTTGAAGAGATGATTTCAGCAGGATATGATCCAAGGCTTGCTGCTTTTGAAGTGATGATCCCTGCTTTATTACACGCTTACGAAGGTTTAGAAACTATAGACTCTTTAAAACAACAACTTGCACATCCTGTTTACTATCTGCGTAACTGGAACAAGAAAGCCAATGACACATCAGTTGCACAAAACATCGCCATACACTGGGCTGAATTACTTGGTCCTCAACTGCGTCGTGTATATATTGATGCAGATGAAGAAGACCAGGTTCAGGTGATTACACGTTTTTGCAAGGAAAGTCCGGCCCGGCAATTGTTGTTGCCTTTATTACAAGCAGTCAGTTATCTCGATAAACAATATGGTACGTGGCAAACAAGTTGGGGACAAGTAAACCGCTTACAACGTCCTTCTTCATCTTTTTCCAGAACCTACAACGACTCACTAACTAGTTATCCCGTATCCTATGCTTCTGCATTGTGGGGAATGCTTCCATCATATAACAGCCGAACTTTTTCAGGATCGAAAAAGAGATATGGCATTAGTGGAAACAGTTTTGTTTGCGCTGTTGAATTCGGAGAAAAAATACGTGCAAAGTCGTTGCTCTCCGGAGGAAATAATAGCAATCCGTTATCTCCTTATTTTTCCGGCGAACTAAAAAGTTTTGCGAATGGGCAATTTAAAGAAGTATGGTATTATCCAGAAGATGTAAGAAAACACAGTATCAGCATCTACAGGCCTGGAGAAATAATTGGAGAATAGTTTATTTATAAGAAAAGCAAACGGCCTATTTTTTATTTCAGGAGATGTGCATTATGCAGAACTTTCCAAAATACAGCCGAAGGAATACTATCCAATTTACGACCTCACAGCAAGCGGTTTGTCTTCATCATGGGATTTCTCGACACCAAATAATAATAGAATTGGTACGCCGATTATGCAAAATCATTTTGGACTACTAACAATCGAAACAATAGACGGGAAAACAAC
>JBIIPV010000008.1:0-13850 GCA_044342435.1 Lacibacter sp.
CAACGGCATTCCGCTATGTTGTGTCAGCATTGGCATTGAAAAGGATGGCAACATGATCATGGGCGCTGTTTATAATCCTTTCATGAATGAATTCTTTTTTGCGGAACGCGGGGCAGGAGCTTTTCTTAATGACAAGCCGATTTCTGTTAGTACACAATCACAAGTAAAAAATGCTTGTCTGGTCACCGGCTTTCCTTATACATATCTCGATCAACCCAACGGACCATTGCAGGTGTTTGGACGGTTGATTAAACAAGGTATTCCGGTGCGTCGGCTGGGCAGTGCCGCCATTGATTTATGCTGGGTGGCTGCTGGAAGATTTGACGGATTCTACGAACATAAATTACAAGCATGGGACAGTGCCGCCGGTTTTTTAATTGTTGAAGAAGCAGGAGGGCGGGTCACTGATTTTAAAGGAGCACATTACTCTCCCTATCAGCCACATCTGGTTGCTACTAATGGAAACATTCATGATGAACTGTTGAAATGGATTAATGGAGAACTTGAATAAAATGATTGGTGGAACAAAACAATGGCACTTAACTTTGCCACGACCATGAGTGACGAAATCAAACACGAATGCGGACTTGCCTTTATCCGCTTACGAAAACCTTTTTCACATTATCTGAAGCATCACGGAACGGCTCTTTACGGCCTCAATAAGTTGTATCTGTTGATGGAAAAACAACACAACCGTGGGCAGGACGGCGCCGGCATTGCCACAGTAAAACTGGATGTGGAAGCAGGATATCCTTTTCTATACCGGCAAAGAAGCAGTGATCCTCAACCGATTGCTTCGATTTTTGCCCATATCGGAAAAGAAGTGTCTGAACTGGAAAAATACCAGCCCGATATTCGGCAACATCCCGGACTGATGAAGGGTCATCTTCCTTTTTTAGGAGAAATCATGCTGGGGCACCTTCGCTACGGCACGCAGGGAAAAAACAATGTTGAATTTTGCCATCCTTTCATCAAAAGAAATACCGAACCATCCCGAAACCTGGCACTTGCCGGAAATTTCAATCTGGTCAACACGGAAGAGTTGTTTGCACATATCAATATTCATCCGGGCGACTTTCAGAAACAAAGTGACTTGGCGGCGATGTTAGAGGTTGTGCACCATTATTTAGTGAAAGAAGATGAACTCAATCCGAATCAACCATCTGTTGAAGTCATTTTGAAAAAGGCAGCACCGCTTTTCGACGGAGGATTCACCATTGGAGGAATGACCGGCAACGGAGCCTCTTTTGTGTTGAGAGATGCACACGGCATCAGACCTGCTTATTATTATATCAACCAGGACCTGATTGTAGCTGCCAGTGAGCGGGCGGCCATCCGCACCACCCTCAACGTGGGGGAGAAAGAAGTAAAAGAGTTGATGCCGGGACAGGCGCTGATTACGGAGCCGGATGGGCAATACAGAATCGTACAAATTCTGGAACCAAAGGAAAGAAAAGCCTGCTCATTTGAACGAATCTATTTCAGCCGCGGCAGTGATGAAAAAATATACCGCGAACGAATTACACTTGGCTATCAGCTGAGTCAACGAGTGCTGGAACAGATTGACTATAATCTCAAGAATACTATTTTCTCATACATCCCCAATACCGCCGAAGTGGCTTTTTACGGACTCGTAAAAGGCATGGAAGACTATCTCAATCAAATCAAAATCAAAAAAATACTTAGCTGGGGGGATGATGTCAATGAAGAAACACTAACGGAGTTAATTAACCGAAAAATAAGACAGGAGAAAATTCCGATCAAAGATGTAAAGCTTCGAACCTTCATCACCGAAGACAGCAGCCGGAATGAAATGGTGCAACACGTATATGATGTAACATACGGCACCATCCGGGATCATGAAGATACGCTAGTGGTAATTGATGATTCAATTGTGAGAGGTACAACTTTAAAAGAAAGCATCATTCGCATGCTTGGTCGATTGCTACCGAAAAAAATCATTGTTGTTTCTTCAGCTCCGCAAATACGCTATCCCGACTGCTACGGAATTGATATGAGTAAGCTGGGCGATTTCATTGCATTTAAAGCTGCTGTTTCACTGTTGAAGAAAAGAGGACAGGAAAACTTGTTAGATACAATTAAACAAGAAATTCTTGATCTTGAACATCAAGGCTTGATACACAACGAAAATCTCGTAAGAAAAATGTATAAGCCCTTTACCACAGAAGAGTTAAGCAATGAAATTGCAGAACTAATTACCCCTTCAGGATTCAATATTCCCGTTCAGGTGATTTATCAAAATATTGAAGACCTTCATATCAGTTGTCCAACCAATCAAGGAGACTGGTACTTTACAGGCAACTATCCTACACCGGGAGGAAACCGGGTTTGTAATAAAGCCTTTTTGAATTTTATGGAGGGGAAAAATGTGAGGGGGTATTGAGGTTAACTGTTTTCGGTTGGCGGTTATCGGTAATACCCGTAACTCATAACCCGTAACTAAATCATTCTTCTACTTAAAATAAAATAGTTGAAAACACTCATCCTGATCCGTCACGCAAAAAGCAGCTGGGCCAACCCGGACCAGTCCGACTTTGATCGACCACTTAATGAACGCGGCCGAAGGGATGCCCCTGATATGGCCAAGCGACTTCTTGAAAAAAAATTCAGTATTGATCTAATAATTTACAGCCCTGCAGTAAGAACAACTGAGACCATGCATACATTTCAGAAAGCGCTGAACTTAGATGCAAGAAAATGTTTATCCAAAGACGACTTATATCTCGCTCCTTCGTTTGTAATTGCAGAAACAATTGCTCAGCTTGATGAAAAAATAAATACAGTTATTTTAATCGGTCACAATCCCGGCATAACAGAATTTGCCAATTCACTCACAAATGCGAGAACCGACAATATGCCTACCTGTAGCATTTTCACTGTTCAATCAGCATGTGAAATCTGGACTGAATTTGATTCTTCAAAAAAAGAATTTCTGTTTTTCGACTATCCAAAACTTAAATCACAACACCCTTAAGGTTTGTCAAGATAAAACTCCTGCGTTGGGGAAAATCTATTGTCTGCCAGTTTTATTCTCGTTGGAGTTAAAAATGATATATCCCACACCCTACTTACAAAAACAGCCGGCAGCGCTGAAGAATTAATAAAAATCTCAACCTGACGAGCCGGTACATTTTCCTTCCATGTACCATTCATATTCATTCCGCCTCCGGTAACCAACAGGGTTCCGTCAATATTAAAAGTGAAACGCCAGCCATTGTATAAAGAAGTAAATACATTTCCATTATCACGGGCATATCCTGATTTCCACGCATTGGCAGTTGCAACAGTAGAAAAGGTGGGCGGGTTCTCCGGTTCTCTACATGAAAAACAAAAAAAGACAAATAAAATATAGAGTGATATCTGCTTCATTTGACTGACTGTTGTTGAGTTACTGGTATTTAGAAATGCTAATTTAAGCGGAAAAACAATGCGGAAGGAGAAAGAATAGCAAGTTGGCTTTTCTTTAAATGAACCTATCTTTTAAATTTTAATCTGGTTTTGATTATTAAGAAGCGTATTGCTGTTTAAATAATAACTCAACGCATATCCAAAAAGCTTTGATGATAAACGAGAATTCCCCCTTATCGGCAATCAGCTTTACATTTGCAGAAGCGCATATATGCAAATCATTTTCCACTCGCATTTTCCGGTCGTTCATACATCCGGCGTAAGAAAACAATTTCTTGCGAAGATTCTATTTGCTTTAGCGGAAAAGTTTCCTGATTATCGATTCCTTATTATTGCTCCTGATTTTAAATCGGAGGATGGTCTTATGCCAAACAATATTGAATGGATTAAAAGACCCGCTTTCTCCGGAAGTTCCCGCTTACTGGAAACAGCGTGGAAAAGAGTTCAACTGCCCCGAATAATCAAAAAAACAAAGGCAACACTCCTGCTCGAAACCGATGGCGACTTTGTCAATAAAATTAACATCCCTCAAATTCTTTTTTCTCCCAACTATGCACTATTTGATAATAAACTTGACAAACCCAAGTGGCTTGTCGCCCCTTTTTCAAATAGAAATAAAAAAACTACAGACGCTGTTTTTGTACTCATGATGCCGTCGAACTTTCACCGGGAAAATAATTTGAAAGTTCTGGAGTCTCAAATTAATAAAACATCGATACTATATCCTGCATCTTTTTTTTCTCCAATTGATGAACTTAAAAGAGAAACAATTAAATCGCAGTTGACCCAGAGTTGTGAATATTTTTTATGCGATGCGCCCGAACACTCCAAAGAAAACATACTCATCCTGCTAAAAGCCTTCTCTCTTTTTAAAAAGAGACTGAAAAGCAATATGAAGCTGGTGATATCCGGAAAAGTTTCCGGTAACAATAAAAAATTTCAGGAAGAGTTGAATACTTATCGGTTCAGAGATGAAGTGGTGATGTTAGAAGATGTTGCTGAACATGATGAATTAATCGCATCAGCCTATGCTGTCATTGTATTGCATCATCCGCTGCATAATCCGCAACCGCTCATTGATGCATTGTATTGCGAAGTTCCGTCTATCGCAACCGATCATGAATTGTATAGAGAAATATCAGATGATGCCGGACTTTTTTTTCCGCAAAATGATTTCGGTGGTCTCGGTGCACAAATGATGCTGATTTATAAGGATGAAGACTTGCGGAGCAAACTCATAAATGCAGCACAAAAAAGAAAAAATATATTTTCCATCAAGGAGGCTGTCTGCAAAATGGAGCATGTGATGATGTCTTTCGCACAGAATGAATAACCTACCTTTGCGTTTTATTTTACTATGTCTCATAAAAGTACAATCGAAATCAATGTATTGATGGATGAACAGCGCGTTCCTGAATCCATCTCCTGGAAAGCCACAGACAGCACCGCCGATATGGAACAAAAAGCAAAAGCAATGCTGCTCGCTTTTTGGGACGGAGCCGACAAAAGTGCGCTTCGTATAGATCTTTGGGGTAAAGACATGATGGTTGATGAAATGGGCGACTTTTTTTATCAGATGCTGATGACCATGGCAGATACTTTCCTGCGGGCAACCAACAAACCCGAATTGTCGGCCGGTATGAAAGACTATGCGAGGTCTTTTATCAAAGATTTCAGAAACAGTTTAATGAAAGAAGAAAACCAATAAAAAATAAAACTATGAGCCTGGAAACAGAAATCATGGCGCAGATGAAAGAAGCGATGAAAGCAAAAGACGAAGCTTCACTTCGTGGATTACGCGCTATCAAAGCTGCTTTACTTCTGTTAAAAACATCCGGATCAGGAGAGGTAAGCCCGGAAGAAGAAATAAAAATGTTGCAGAAGCTTGTTAAACAACGCAATGACTCGCTCGAAATCTTCAAACAACAAAACCGGACTGATCTGGCACAAAAAGAAGAAGAGGAAATCAAGGTCATCGAACAGTTTCTACCAAAGCAGCTGAGCGAAGAAGAAATAAAAGCTGAACTGGAACTGGTGATCAAAGAAACAGGCGCTTCTTCCCCTGCTGATATTGGAAAGGTAATGGGTGCTGCTACAAAAAGGCTTGCGGGCAGAGCAGATGGCAAAACCATTAACTTACTGGTGAAAGAAATGTTGAACAGATAACCTGTTATGTTCATTGACGGAATAAGCATGATCTTGATTTTATATGCCGCATGGAAAGGCTGGCGTGCCGGTTTTTTCTCCGCCATCATTTCCTTTTCCGGGATGTTTATCGGTTTTTTTCTTGCAATGAAATGCAGCGATTCGGTTGCAGCTTATCTGAAAACAAACCAGGTGACAGATGCCAGATGGGCGGGTCTGCTTGCTTTTGTTTTGGTGCTGATTGGCGTTTGGATTGTATTGAAGCTGATCGCTAAAGCATTGGACGGCCTGTCAGAAGCCATGATGATGGGGTGGTTGAATAAAACGGCAGGACTATTGGTATTTGTTTTATTGTATATCATTCTGATCAGCGGAGTTTTTTTCTTTCTTGAAAAATTATCGGTTTTTTCGAAAGAAACAATCGCAAAATCCCTGATCTATCCTTTTGTACAGCCGGTTGCTCCGGCATTGTGGAACAGTGCAGGAGAATGGATTCCCTGGTTTCGGGAAACATTTTCGGATCAGGATCGTTCTTTTTAGCGAAGCGATTTGCCTGCCCATGTTCTGAACACCCTTTTATTCACCCAAATGCGTTACTTTAGCAACGTATAAAAGATACCAGAAGCGGATGAAGAATTACGAGATCAGGCAGTTTGAAAAATTCAAATACATTGAAGAAGGAACCGGAGAGCCTTTGGTTTTATTACATGGCTTATTCGGAGCCATCAGCAATTTCATGGACATCATAGAGGGTTTTAAGGGACAATACAGAGTCATTGTTCCCATGCTTCCCTTGTTTGAACTCGACCTTCTTCATACTTCTGTTGGTGGACTCGAGAAGTTTCTTCACAAATTCATTGAAAAAATGAATCTGAAAGACATCCACCTGCTTGGTAATTCTTTGGGTGGGCACGTGGCTCTGGTGCATCTTCTTAAACATCCCGAAAGAATTAAAACCCTGACTCTTACAGGAAGTTCAGGTCTTTTTGAAAATGGAATGGGAGATACTTATCCCAAAAGAGGCGACTACGCATACATACAAAAGAAAACCGAACAAACTTTCTTTGATCCTGCTACAGCCAGCAAAGAGCTGGTAGATGAGGTGTATGATATTGTTAATCAGCGCGCCAAGGCAATTAAAATTATTGCACTCGCAAAAAGTGCTATCCGAAATAATCTGGGCGAGGAATTGAAGGCCATCAAACTGCCAACACTCCTTATTTGGGGAAACAACGATACAATTACCCCTCCTTTTGTGGGCAGAGAATTTCAACGGCTTATACAAGGTTCTGAATTACATTTTATTGATCAATGCGGACATGCCCCAATGATGGAAAGGCCGGAACAGTTTAATGAACTTCTTCGAACCTTTCTTGCCAAACACCCAACCCACGTACGAATAGATTAATTGATCTTTCGCCCATGACAGCAGCTGAGCTCATATCCGAACACCTGATTCCTCTGCGTTTGACCGACACCGTTACTGTTGCGCGTGAAAGAATGGCCGATGGTCCTTATAAAGAATTTCCGGTGGTGGAGAACAACCAATACATCGGACTGCTGAAAGAAGAATCGCTCGAAGAAAAAAACGATTCAGACATCATTTCTTCATTTCAGGATGAGCTCGATCACTCCCTCGCAAGGCCGGAAGATTTTTTTCTGGTGCCTCTTAAACTCATGCACCAGCGAAAACTATCCCTCCTGCCTGTCGTCAACAATGAAGGTGAATACCGCGGCACCGTGTCTGCCGAAGAGATGATTGACACACTGGCTCAATATAATTCTGCGGGCGAGCCCGGAGGCATTATTCTGCTGCAAATGCCACCAATTCAATTTTCGATTTCCGAAATAGGCCGAATCGTTGAATCCAATAATGCAAAAATCATCCATCTCAACACCTGGACAGATGCAGCAAGCGGAGAACTGATGGTGGCAATCAAAATAAATAAAGTTGACCTGCAGGATGTACTCGCAACCCTCGACCGGTACGAATACAATGTGGTTCAGTATTTCGGTGAAAATCTATCGGAAGAGGGTCTCAAAAAGAATTTTGAGCACCTGATGCACTATCTGAACCTCTGATTCGCCCGCTTCTTTTTAAATTTGAAAGAGAAACCGGTTCCTGTGTTTCAAAAAATTCAATGAATAATTTTGAAATTCCTGCTATTCATATTTTTCCTGATTTTTTCTGCATACCTGCAAGCACAACCTTCAGTTGCATGGGATAGTGCAAAACAAGCATTGGTTGCTAAAATTAAAACCCTCCCTCAGCAGAAAGAATGGAAAATCGGAGTGATAGATGTTGAAGGGAATAAACGGACAAAGAAATACATCGTTGCCAGAGAATTGCTTTTTAATGTAGGGGAGTGGATCCATTCTGAAAAATTGTTTGATAAGATTTCTGCATCTCGCCTGAATATTTTGAATACACAATTGTTTTTGGAAGTACTTCCCTCCATTGAGCATTTAGAAGACTCTTCGCTCATGATAAAAATAACGGTGAAGGAACGATGGTATATTTTTCCAATACCCTACTTTAAACCGGTTGACAGAAACCCCAACCAATGGCTGGTGGAACAGGGTGCAAGTCTCGAGCGGGTAACTTATGGACTCAAATTTAACTGGGAAAATGTGTCGGGCAGAAGAGACAAACTCCGGTTTAATTATGTCAACGGATATTCCCGTCAGTTTCTGTTATATTATGAACAACCATACGCAGATGAAAAACTTCAACATGGTTTTTTGGCCGGTATTTTCTATTCACGCAACCGACAGCTGGCTTTCGCCACAGATAACAACAAACAGGTGTTTTTTCCGCAGGGAAATAACAATATAACCGGACTGATTACCTCTTCTTTTCGGGCAGAAGCCGGCTATTCATACCGGCCCGGAGTAAACGAACGACACACTTTTCGTATCAGTTTTGGAGAGGAAAGAATTCCGGATACCATTTCCGCAATCATACAGAACAATTATAACAAAGGCTTTCTCCCTTACTTCTTAAATGATGTTTCCCGACAGGCCTTTGGGGAATTCAGTTACCATTATCAATATTTTAATGTGAATAATATTGCCTATCCGTGGAAAGGGTTTGCATTTAGCTCTCAACTGATGCAACGGGGACTGGGATTTAGGGGAATGAATCTCTGGCAGGTAAAAGCCAAAGCAGGACGCTATGTGGAGCTTGGAAAAAAAACTTCCTTTTCTCTAATCGGAATAGGAATGTTGAAACTTCCTTTCAAACAACCTCTGTTCAACCTACAGGCACACGGATACGGAGATTTTTATCTACGAGGATTAGAGTATTATGTGGTTGACGGAGTAATGGCTGGTATCTTAAAAACAACTATAAGGAGAGAAATACTTGAAATAAAAGTACCCACCCTCTTCATTCAAAACGAAAAATATAAAAAAATCCCTTTTAAAATTGTTGGTAAAGTTTATGGAGATGCAGGAGGTATTCATCTGCCAAACTTCACAAACAGCACCCTCAACAACCGACTTCTCTATACCTGGGGCTTCGGTGTGGATGTTTTAAGCTATTATGATTTTGCAGCCTGCTTCGAATATTCCTTCAACCAGTTGGGAGAAAAGGGGTTATTTTTACACCTTCGAAGAGATTTTTAATCCCTTAACTGGATGATGAGGACGGGTTGAAAACGCAGAATAACAAGTTGCTCAGAATGAAAGCAAACATATAACCCCCAACCATTCACCAATGCAAGTTGCGATATATAGCAGGGTACTGGAAGAAGACCAGGTAGATGATGTGAAACGTTTGCTGGATCGCTTGAAAGAGAGTAACATCAAACCTGTTCTAGCTCATTCTTTTTACCAACAACTGAAACAACATGTGTCTTTTGAAGAAGAGCCTCAGCTTTTCTCTGACACGGAAGAACTGAATGAGCAGTTTGAGTGTATGATCAGTTTAGGTGGCGATGGAACCCTGCTCGATACCATTACACTCATCAGAGATAAGAATATTCCGCTGCTGGGCATCAACTTCGGCAGACTTGGTTTTTTGGCAAGTATCGGCAGAGAAGAACTTGAGTTGGCGGTGGCTTCTCTTGTTAATCATACCTATGTCAAAGACGAAAGAACATTGCTTCACCTCGACAGCAACCTGCCTTTGTTCGGAAATACCCCCTATGCCCTCAACGAATTTGCCATTCAGAAACAGGATACATCCTCGATGATTAAAATTCACACCTATCTCAACGGTGCATTTCTGAATACATATTGGGCAGATGGTCTGATTGTGGCCACACCAACCGGCTCAACCGGTTATTCACTAAGTTGTAATGGCCCAATCGTTTTCCCTGATTCAGGCAGCTTTGTGATCACCCCGGTTGCACCTCACAACCTGAATATCAGACCCATCGTGGTACCTGACAACAACGTCATTTCATTCGAAATTGAAGGAAGAACAGACTCCTTCCTGTGTACCTTGGATTCCCGAAAAGAAATTGTTCAGAAAAACGTGCAACTGGCTGTAAAAAAAGAGGACTTCAGCATCAACTTAATTCGTTTAAACGAAAACAACTTCCTCCAAACACTCAGAAATAAACTTTCCTGGGGCCTCGATCGCAGAAACTAATCTCGTTTAAAAGTGATGAAAGTGTTTATGATCACCCAAAGGCAAAAGGTCGCTTTAAAAGAAAAGTGGTCGGTTTCGGAGAAAAAAATAAAACATTCATATATAAAATTCCCTTCTTTTGCGTTTTATTTCTCACAATCATCATATGAAGAAGGGTATATCTTATAGTTTACGTTTACTGGTTATAACAGTTTTGTTGTTCTCCTTTCAAGAGTCGGGGTATGCGCAATATGGTACCAGCTTCGAGGGCGAATTTGGGTTTCAGGCAGGTGCTGCTCATTATTTCGGTGATCTAAATACCCGTACTCGGTTTAAAAGACCACAACCCGTAGTCGGAGCCTTCTTTCGTAAACAATTGAATAATTATACCGCCTTTCGCACTTCAGTAAATTATTTGCGGCTGGGATACAGCGATGAGCTTGAAAACGATAATGAGTTTCAGCGCAGAAGAAACCTCAACTTTGAAACAAATGTTTGGGAATTATTATTGCAAGGTGATTTCAATTTTTTTCGTTTCAATCCATCAGATCCAAATGCCAGGTTTACCCCATATCTGAATTTTGGGGTTGGTATTTTCTTCTATGATCCTTACACTTTTTTAGATGGAGAAAAGTATTTTTTACGTCCCCTGGGAACGGAAGGACAAACATCCGCTCTTTACCCCGAAAAAAAGGAATATGGACAAACCGGTATTGCAATACCCTTTGGCATGGGTATAAAATGGGCAATGGGAAATAACATCAACCTGCATATTGAAATTACTCATCGTTTTTCAAGTACTGATTATCTCGATGATGTTTCAGGAACATATGCAGGTATAAATGCCTTTTCTCCGGGATCACCGGCGTCTTTATTACAAGACAGGAGTTATTTGAACGGTTCCCCTATCGGACTTGCCGGAGCACAACGTGGCTTCAGCGGAAACAAAGACCAATATGTTTCTGCCGTGATGGGAATCACGTTCAACATCAATTCCTACAGATGTCCTACAGGAAACTAGCTATTTATTAATCGTGACGCTCCGGCGCAAGATTGTAACTCTCCGGACTTCTCCACAAAGCGGAAAGAAGTAACTCTCTCATGAAAAAGAATTCTTTCGGCAATCGGTCATACGCTTTTTCAAAGAGTTCTTCATGTCCGAGCAATTCTTGTTTCCAAAGCTCTCTTTCTACATTCATAATCGGATTAAACTGATCTCTTGTGAAATCTTCGAGACCATCCCAACATAAATCACGATAGCGTGGACGCCAGCCGATCGGGCATTCCACTGCATTGGCTTTCCCTTTTGTTCTTTGGATGATCCATTTTAAAACCCGCATGTTTTGTCCAAAACCGGGCCATGCAAATTCTCCTTTTTCATTTTTCCTGAACCAGTTTACACCAAAGATGCGCGGTGCATTTGGCAGATCTCGGCCAAATTGCAACCAGTGATTGAAATAATCTCCCATGTGGTATCCAAGAAACGGAAGCATTGCAAACGGATCGCGACGCACTTTTCCAAGTTCACCAAAAGCGGCAGCTGTCATTTCGCTACCCATCGTAGCAGCAAGGTACACACCGAAACTCCAGTTAAAAGACTGATATACAAGTGGGATAGCAGAGCCCCTTCTTCCTCCGAAAATAAAAGCTGAAATGGGAACGCCGGTGGGTTTGTCCCAATCAGGATCTATCACCGGATTCTGATGAGCCGGTGCAGTGAAACGCGCATTGGGGTGAGCAGCCGGTTTTCCGGAAGTAGGATCATAGGGCTGACCATGCCAGTCGGTTAAGCCTTCCGGAGTATCTTTTGTCATGCCCTCCCACCATACATCACCATCTTTTGTAATGGCAACATTTGTAAAAATTGTATCACTCGCTATCGAACGCATGGCGTTCGGGTTGGTTTTTTCATTCGTACCGGGTGCTACTCCAAAATAGCCTGCTTCCGGATTAATCGCATACACTTTGCCGTCTTCCCCTTTATGCAACCAGGCAATGTCATCACCAACTGTGGTAATTTTCCACCCCTCCATACCTGCCGGAGGAATCATCATGGCAAAATTGGTTTTGCCGCAGGCACTTGGAAAAGCAGCTGCAACATAACTTTTCTCTTTTTCCGGAGACTCAACTCCAAGGATCAACATATGCTCTGCCAGCCAGTTTTCTTCTCTCCCAATTACACTCGCAATACGCAGTGCAAAACATTTTTTTCCAAGCAACGCATTTCCTCCGTAACCGCTACCATATGAAATAATCAGGCGGTCTTCCGGAAAATGACTGATGTATTTTACAGTCGGGTTACAAGGCCATTTTACATCCTGCTCTCCCGCCTGAAGCGGAGCACCCAATGTGTGAAGGCACTTAACAAAATCGGGACCAATGTGCTGCACCACTTCTTTTCCCATCCTGGTCATAATACGCATATTGATCACCACATATTCGCTGTCGGTCAGTTGTACACCATAACGGGCATAAGGAGAACCAACCGGACCCATACAGAACGGGATCACATAAAGGGTTCTTCCTTGCATGCTTCCTTCAGTAAGTTGTTCCAGTTTCTCCTTCATTTGCTGAGGATCCATCCAGTTATTGGTAGGTCCGGCATCATCTTTCCTTCTGCTGCAAATAAAAGTCCGATCCTCTACACGCGCCACATCACTCGGATCACTGAAACAGGCAAAGCTATTTGGACGTTTTTCCGGGTTTAAACGAATGAAAGTTCCTTTGTCAACCAAGAGCTGACACATACGGTCATATTCCTCTTTCGACCCATCACACCAGTACACTTTTTCAGGTTTAAAATGAGCAGCCATGCGGTCCACCCAAACCTTCAACTCAATTTTAGACGAAGCAATCATGTTATAAGAATTGGTTTGAAATTCAAACTTAAGATAACAGTTGTTAGCACACAAATATAATTAGGTACAAAAGTGGTGAATGGGTGTATTCCAGGATATGATGGTCGTCAGTCGAGGATCGTTTTTCGTTGCTCGTTGCGCGTTTTTCGAAAAACGAACCATTGGCACATTATCGCATTATCACATTATCTCATTAGCACTTTATCGCATTATCCTGTTAACTTCGAAAAATAGTTATGCTGAGCCGTCTGTTTGTTTTCTGGTTTAAAGTATCAGGATGGAAAATTGTAGGGCAGTTTCCCTTCGATATCCCCAAAATGGTGATTGCCGTTGGTCCGCATACCAGTGCCTGGGATTTTGTGGTGGGGGTAGCGGCACGAAAATTAATCCCCGTTGAAAACGCCCATTTTTTGGGAAAAAAGGAATTGTTTGACGGTCCATTTGGTTGGTTTTTCCGAACGATGGGTGGAATTCCTGTTGACAGGTCTTCTGCCAAAGGGCTGGTACAGCAAGTAGTAGAAAAAATTCAGAAAACTGATCGGTTTCGGCTTGGGATGAGTCCGGAAGGAACCAGAAAAAAAGTTGACAAACTGAAGACCGGCTTTTATCATATTGCATTAGAAGCAGGCATTCCTATTTTGTTAATCGGACTCGACTTCTCCGAAAAGAAAGTGGTGATTGGTCCTTTGTTACATCCTTCGGAAAACAAGGAAGAGGATTTCAGAAAAATTCATGCCTTTTTTAAAAACATCCGGGGCAAAAAAGCAGAGCTGGGAATTGGAGAGTATGTGTAGAAGATTGTACCTCTTATACCGAAAAGGCTATCGAAATGTTCTATAAAA
>JBIIPV010000182.1:0-3704 GCA_044342435.1 Lacibacter sp.
CGATGAAAAATCAGATATTGTTTTATCGACTATCTATATTGATGAAAAACAACTGGTGATTCGTAAATCCATGACTACTACTCAACAGAACGGGACTTATGAAATGGAAATGTTTTATGGTAAACAAATTCAATGGGGACTGCCGGATAGAGTTGTGTTTTCCTTTAATGCAAAAGAGTATAAACTACCCAAAGGCATTACCCTAGAGTATGATGACGGAACACGCGGCAATAAGCTTCCTCAAAATTCAAAAGGGAAAATAGAAATCATCTACAATGATTATCAGATCAACAAGGGGTTAGCTGCTGGACAATTTAAATAGCGGTTATCGGTTATCAGTTAACGGTTTTCAGTTTGCAAGTTTTGAAAATAACTTTGTCTCAAACCTCGCCTCTTATATCTCTAATATAACATCTTCTATTAATCAGTCCTGCAATTTTTCATCAATAGCCCTTGCAAGTATTTTACCACTTAACTTCTGCAGCGGGTTTCTGTGTGCTTCCGCATATCCGGCTCTCATTCGCCAAATATCTATTGCAGCAAAGAGAGCTGCTCTCAGTGATGACTCATCAGCTTTCCCTTTTCCGGCAATATCAAAGGCGGTTCCGTGATCAGGGCTGGTGCGAACCACATTCAATCCGGCAGTGTAATTGACCCCTTCGCCAACAGCAAGTGATTTAAAGGGAATCAAACCCTGGTCGTGATACATGGCAAGTACCGCATCAAAGTTTTCGTATTGTCCACGGGCAAAAAACGCGTCTGCGCTATAAGGACCAAATGCAAGAATGTTTTTTTGTCGTGCTTCTTTTAAAGCCGGTTTTATAATGGCTTCTTCCTCTTTCCCTACCAACCCTTCATCTCCTGCATGTGGGTTCAAGCCAAGTACAGCAATTCGTGGTTTATTAACCCCGAAATCTTTTTGAAGACTTTTTTGCAGCAGATCCAGCTTTTGAATAATCTTTTCCTTTGAAATATGATTTGCAACTTCGTTGACCGGCACGTGTTCAGTTAGAAGTCCTACCCGCATATTATCGGCAACCATCAGCATCAACACATCTTTCGCTTCAAAAAAAGCTTTCAGAAATGGTGTATGGCCGGTGTGGGGAAAGGAATCTTGCTGCACATTTTTTTTGTGCAGAGGAGCTGTAACAAGTCCGTGAATCAATCCTTCTTTCAGCGCCTTTGCCGCAACGGTTAAGGATAAGACGGCATATTTACCACCGGTTTCATTCAACTGCCCCGGAGTAATATTGATTTCTTCTTCCCAGCATGAGAACACGTTGATGGCTTTGGGATTTAATTTGTCGAGTTCTTTGATGGTCTGAAAGTTAGGTCCGCCTTCACCAAGAGTTTTCCGATAAAAGTTAAGGACCTTGTTTGATGTAAAAATGACCGGAGTGCATAATTCAGTGATTCGTGAATCTGCAAGCGTTTTCAGTATGATTTCCGGTCCGATTCCATTGGTGTCACCGCAAGAAAATCCAATTACCGGTTTGATTTGTTGTGTGCTCATATATGGGTTAAAATTACATCATTCCCTTATTCCGTAAATTTTATAGCGGTCTTTTAAACTAAAGATGTGTTCACTAGTGATGATAAATAAGGTTCAGTTTAGCGTAATTTTACTGTCGTTTATTGTACGGGAATTCACAATTTATTTAATCCTAAGTGTTTTCTTTAGCATGGAATTTTGCATTCAGGGTTTTTCTAACATACCTTAGTATTCTAAATCAAACGTCATGAAAAAGATTTTTACACTCATCGCTTCTTCAATCATTGTTTTATCGACAATGGCAAATTCACCTGTGAATCCTGTAAAACTTCAAGTAGCTGCTGATCAGAGTTTTGCTTTTTTCAGAGTACACAGAATGGCAGATGATGCTTCTCTGAACTGGGGTATTACCAATCCGACACAGGCCGCTTCCTTCATAATTGAGCGTTCTTATGATGGTGTGGAATTTGAAACGATTGATGTTGTTCCAGCGAATGGTTCTGCATCTTATCGTTATCGCGACAATACTGTATTTCCAGGAGTGAGCTATTTCAGAATTACGTGTGTGAATACTGATAACACAGAAGTGCAGTCTTCGATAGTAGACTTGAGAATTGTCAAACGGAAATAAGCTTCAGCTTATTCCGTTTATTTAATATCCTTTTAAAACCGTACCCTTATGAGACAGCAATTATGGCTGTTGTTATTCATCCCTGTATTCATGTTAAACAGGGCAACAGCACAAGTAACCACACCCCAAATCAAAGCTCGCTTTGGTGTTGACGCTGATCTGAGATCCAACTTTTATAACGGCTTTTTACAAGCCGGTAACGACGACTGGTTTACTTCAGGCGCTAGCAGTACATCTGGAGTATCTGTCATCGATACAACTGGTGCCGCTTTTGTTTTGAGCAGGTATAACTCAAATCCATCCAGCCGCAACCTCCCACTTTTCAGAGAGATGGCTTTCCCTCAGTTTACCGTTGTCAATAACAAAACACTGATAGATGCCGTATTTATTCGTGATCACCATGGAGATGATTCAAGTGTTTTTGCTGCCGGTAGCAATAAGAATGCCATGAGTCCGACCGACTGGACCTGCCCTGTGGCCCAAAGCGTACCTACAAAGAATGAGATACTTGATATGTTTATGCATGTTAGACGCGACGGTGTGAATGTGAATGACTCTTTGTGGTTTTTTGGTGGATTATCTCTTGATGGTACTACCGGCAATCGTTATTTTGATTTTGAAATGTACCAAACGGATATCTATTATGATAATTCTATTCAGAAATTTTTTGGTTATGGTCCGGAAGCGGGTCATACAGCATGGGTATTTGATGCGGCTGGTAATGTTATAAAAACAGGTGATATTATATTCACTGCTGAGTATAGCAGTTCTTCACTCACAAATCTTGAAGCTCGTATCTGGGTACACCAAAGTTCATTATCAATAACGCCAAAAGCTTTTAATTGGGGTGGTCTTTTTGATGGAGCATCTTCAGGATCAATTTATGGTTATGCAAGCATCACTCCTAAAACAGCCGGGGCTTTTTATACAGGTACGCAATGCGGTAACAATACCTGGGCTGGTGCTTTTTCGGTAGTTCGCACCGACAATACGGTTGCTACGAATTATTCTGCCCGCCAGTTTATGGAATTCTCTGTCAACCTAAGTAAACTTGGACTTGACCCACTGGTATCAATGGGCGATGCCTGTGGCTTGCCTTTTCGTCGCCTTATGGTGAAGTCAAGAGCCTCGACCGCATTTACCGCGGAATTAAAAGATTTCGTAGCTCCTTTTGCATTTTTCAGAGCACCGGCAGCAGAATTAGCAGCTAATTTTCCAGTTATTTGTCCGAATAACATCAGTGATATCTGGGTCACAAATCCTATATCTACCTCGCTGTATACCTGGGAAGCGTTATCCGGAAATATTGTTGGATCGAATGTTGGTCCGAGTATTGTTGTGGATCAGCCAGGTCTTTATGTGGTTCGCCAGCAGCTGATGGATAGTTGTGGTTCAAGTTACGCTACAGATACGATGGAAATAACACTCGCTTATAATTGTCAGACACTGGACCGGGTGCTCAACTCATTCTTGGTAAAAAAAGAAAATAAACAAGCAATCATCACCTGGAACAGTGAATTCCTGCCGGCTAATGATTTTTTTGAAGTGCAACGCAGTGTGGATGGCGTCAATTTCCAGACA
>JBIIPV010000183.1:0-3699 GCA_044342435.1 Lacibacter sp.
CTTCATTGCTTCGTTGATCATCTCCTCATCTTTGGACTGTTGTGCCATTTTTCTTCTGGCTTTTAGAAAATCATCATCTGATGCTGTTTTTTTGCAATTGACTTCTTTCAGGATTGGATTTTTTTCCGGGCCTTTGTCGACTTTCTTCTCTTCAGACAATAGTTCATTTCTTTGATTGTCTCCGATCACCGGAATCGTATCAAATACTTCAGGGGTTGGGATGATGGCAATTGTTGTGTCTATCAATGTGGAAGAAGCACTCTCCTGAACTTGTTCCGATGTTGAATAACTAATTGTGTCAGTTACATTCTCTGCAGCAGATATCATTGTATCTACAACAATATCTGTTTTCACTTGCGTTTCCAAGAAAGCACTTGTGCTGTCGGGTTCTGAGGAAACGAATTCCAAATCAGTCAGTTTCGGAGAAGAAGCCAGGGTTGTATCTGCGAAACCAGAATTCTCTTCATCTGTATGGATCTTTGATGGAATAAAAACATTCACAGTATCCTTCATCAATTGAGGATTGCTGATCACATAGGAGATCGTAGTTCCATCGGATTCCGGTTCAATACGACTACGTATAATTTCAGATTTCGGAAAAACAGGCTTTTCTTTTGTCTGTATTATAACTTCTGATTGTTCATCATTTTTAATCTGAACTTCAGGAATATTCGTTATTGCAGAAGAGTCGGTTTGAATTGTTACAGGTGTTGTACAACTTCCGCTTTTACAGAGTCTTTTGGTTCTAATACAACCGGTTGTTTCACCATTTCCCCGATATATTTCACGGAGCTGTCTTTGGTTACATCAGACAACATATTTGCGAAGGGATCATTAACGGGTTGACGATTGTTGTTGACAGCCTTTTTTTCTCCATCATTTTCTGTGGCCATTGCGTAAGTCACCGATGCATCCTGAAAATCAAATAGGCCCCACCCCCTTTCTCCGAAAGATTTTATCAACACACCCTTGCCCCCATTTCCTATCGGCAACCTAAAAAGCGACTCGGGATTTGAGCTGCCCGGAAAACCCACATAAAAAAGCAGGTCATTCTCCGGAAGCTTACTAAGAATCAGGTAGCCGGATGCCGTTGAGCTATAAATCTGCTTATCCTTTTTTACATAAAAAGGGACTCCCTCTTCACTTTGCAAATAAAGAAATGCTGTCCGCTGAGCATACAACCCTGCGGTTGATGCACACACAATGATCAACATCAGCATCCAGCGAGTCGAAACGCGGATGAATTGCCTTTTAATATGATAACGATGGTTCTCTAACACCTTTTCTGAAACTGATTATTACAACAAAACTAATTTTTTTATCCCTGTTGCCGACCATCTGTCAAAAATAATTAACCAATCGGCGCCCAATGGTATCTTTGCCTCCTTAAATTTTTCCAATGAGAATACATGTATCTATCTTATCAATTCTTTTCTTTTTGTTACAAATTCCGGTGTTTGCTCAAACCAAAACAGATGAAGAGCAGGCATGGAAAACCATCTATCGTGAAACCCCTGAAAAGGTTTTCTCCCTGAAACACACCCGACTGGAAGCATCTTTTGATATTACAAATGCAAAAATGGACGGGAAAGTGTGGATTACCCTTAGTCCGCATTTTTATAAGCAGGACTCTCTTGTGCTGGATGCAAAGGGCATGAAAATATACGAAGTATCCGTCGTAAAAGGATCTCAGAAAAACAAACTGAGTTATGGCTATGATCAAAAGCAAATTCGCATCAAACTTGACCGCACCTACAGCAAGGAAGAATCTCTGACCATTTATGTTTCTTATACGGCTCTTCCCAATGAATGGAAAACAGAGGGAAGTGCAGCAATTACAGATGCAAAAGGGCTCTATTTCATCAACCCCAAGGGCGAAGAAAAAAATAAACCGACACAATTCTGGACTCAGGGCGAAACCGAAGCAACCAGTGTTTGGTGTCCCACAATCGATAAGCCAAACCAAAAAACAACCAATGAAATTCTTATGCGTGTGCCTGCCAAATGGGTTACACTGAGCAATGGCAAATTAATACAGCAAACAGTCAATAAAGACGGCTCACGTACCGACCACTGGAAAATGGATCAACCACATGCACCTTATTTATTTTTCATGGGTGCAGGTGAAATGAGTGTCGTGAAAGATTCCTGGAAAGGAAAGGAAGTATCTTATTATGTAGAAAAGGAATATGCAACAGTTGCGCGTAAAATTTTTGGGAACACACCGGAAATGATGACATTCTTTTCCAGAATTACCGGCGTTGAATACCCATGGAATAAATATGCCCAATTCGTAGGGCGTGATTTTGTAAGTGGCGCCATGGAAAATACAACCGCCACACTTCATCAGGAAAGTGCACAGCAGGATGCAAGAGAACTGTTAGATGGCAACCGCTGGGAAGGAACCATCGCACATGAATTGTTTCATCAATGGTTCGGCGACCTGGTTACTACTGAAAGCTGGAGTAACCTCACTGTCAATGAATCTTTCGCCAACTATAGTGAATATTTATGGGATGAATACAAATACGGAAAAGACAATGCAGATGCCACCAATCACGAAGCGATGACGGGATATTTACAAAGCGAGAGTGAAAAAAAGGACCTGGTAAGATTTTATTACAGCGACAAGGAAGACATGTTTGATGCCGTGAGCTATAACAAAGGAGGACGCATTCTTCACATGTTGAGAAATTATATTGGCGACAGCGCCTTCTTCAACTCGTTGCAATTATATCTGAAAACCAACCAATACAAAGCAGCAGAAGCGCACCAATTAAGACTGGCCTTTGAAGAAGTAACAGGAAAAGACCTGAACTGGTTTTTTAACCAATGGTATTATGGTAACGGACACCCGGAACTTGATATCACTTATGGTTATGATTCAAGTTCGATGAAAGCATCTGTGATTGTTCGCCAGTTACAAAAAGATAAAATATTTCGTCTGCCTGTTGCCATTGATATATATAATGAACAATCGAAAATTCGCTACAATGTATGGGTAAGCAATCAGGTTGATACATTTTCTTTTGCGAGCAAAGTGAAGCCTGATCTGATCAACTTCGACGGAGATAAAATTCTGTTGTGTACAAAAAAGGAAAATAAAACAGTAGAAGAATACATACACCAGTACAAATATGCAGGCAAATATCTCGACCGGCTGGAGGCGATTGAATTTCTCGCGAAAAGACAAACAAATGCAAAAGCACTAGCATGTTTGACACTTGCACTGAACGACCCTTTCAGTGAACTGAGAAAAGAAGTACTTGGCACCCTGGACATGAAAAAACAGAATGTGGTTTCATCCGTAGAGCCCGTTGTTTTAAAAATCGCAGAAAATGATCCCGACAGAAGAACCAAATCCAAAGCGATCCAATTACTCGGACAGTTAAAAAAGAATGACTATAAGCCAATATTTGAAAAAGGAGTGAAAGACTCTTCCTACTCTGTAAGCGGAGCCTCTCTTGCAGCGCTTGAAAAAATTGATCCAAATGCGGCTTTCAAATATGCCAAAGATTTTATTTCTGAGAAGCCCAAAGGCAGTTTACTCGAAAATGCCGCTACCATCCTGATCAGCAGCGGCGACACAACTGCATTCAAAGAAATCAATGATGCATACGTTTCGATGAGTATCAGCCAGTCGAAATTTAACCTTACACCCACTTATGCCATCTTCCTGGGCAATATTGCCGATAAAGA
>JBIIPV010000184.1:0-3697 GCA_044342435.1 Lacibacter sp.
ATTAATTCAAAAAACAAAATATTTTTTATAATTTATTTTCGGGGGGAGGTCGCATATTAGACTGAAAATCAATGCTTGAAATTGACAAAGATGGAAAATGACTTATCTCTTAAATAAAAAAATGAAGCTGGAAGCCGGATAAATCATGAGGCTACCTGAAACCATAGCTTTTTTTCTTCTCCGGAATCACCATTGTAATTCACACATAATTCTTCTCCGGCTGCCACCTTTCTGTTTGTCTTTATGAAAATGATCGCCTCTTCAAAATCCATGAAATATTCACAGTTAGAATGAACAGCGTGATTATAAATCGGAATCCAACCCAAAGCCATGGCACAATCCAGACGGTCATCTCCCCATTCAAAAATATAATCATGCAAAGGCGTTTGATCGAGCATTACACGATGTTCACTATTCATCACAATCACAGGTGCAATTTCAACAATAGTCTCCGGTTCGATATCTTCCTGTGCAAACACACCTCTTCCCTTTCCTTCTGATTCTGAAATATATAAACTGCCTAACCGCATCATGGTTCAAAAATAATGAGGTTTGCACTCTTAATCATCAAAGAATGAACGACCGACACCGAATCCGTTATCCGCTAAATTGGACTAACTTGCAACCGCTATGAATGAACTGGATCTCGATAAAGAATTGCCGTTGAATGAACAATTCAACGAAGTAATGGAGACCGGCGACAAGCTGGCCATACGCGATTTTTTGAATAACCAGAACATCAGTGATGTCGCCGAATTGATTGATACTTTTCCGGAACATAAAAGTCAGATTATCGCCGGCATGAGTAACCGCAGAGCAGTAGGCGTTTTTAAAATTCTCGACATCCAGGATCAAAAAGAAATCATCAAAGAACTCCCGCCGAACAAAACAGCAGAATTACTAAATGAACTGCCGGCCGATGACCGGACTGCTTTTTTAGAAGAGTTGCCAAGTAATGCAGTGAGAGAACTGATCAAACTCCTCAATCCCGATGAAAGGAAAGTAACCCTTTCATTACTCGGCTATCCTGAAAACAGTATCGGACGATTAATGACCCCCGACTATGTGTATGTATATCCGCATAACACCATTGAGGAAGTATTTGCAACTATTAGAAAATACGGGAAAGACAGCGAAACCATCAATGTCATATATGTCATTAATGAGAAAGGAGAATTGATAGATGACATCCGAATACGCGACTTCATTCTAAGTGCCCCTGATAAAAAAGTGGAAGACCTGATTGATGCAAGATATGTGGCACTGCACCCGGAAGACGACCAGGAAACAGCCAACGAGGCTTTTAAAATGAACAACAGAGATGCGCTGCCTGTCATCAGCAAAAGCAACAAACTTCTCGGAATAGTCACCATTGATGATGTGCTTTGGGTAGCCAATGAGGAATTCAGTGAAGACATGCAGAAAATGGGGGGAACCGAGGCCCTGGATGAACCTTACATAGAAACACCTCTCTTCAAACTGTTTAAAAAAAGAGTGGTGTGGCTCATCATTCTCTTCTTCGGGGAACTTATCACGATTACAGCCATGCAGAGTTATGAAGATGAAATTGCAAAAGTGGTAATACTGGCAACCTTCATTCCCCTGATCATCTCAAGCGGGGGCAACAGCGGATCTCAGGCGAGCACTTTGATCATTCAGGCAATGGCTCTCGGAGAAATCACGATTGCAGACTGGTGGCGGATTATGCGTAGGGAAATTTTATCGGGATTGATGCTGGGCGCCTCCCTGTTCTTGCTTGGCTTTGGCGTAATCACTATCTGGCATCTGGTATCTGACAGATTTGGCGAACATTATCTGCGTATTGCATTGACAATTGGCACTTCGTTGATAGGTATCGTTGTATGGGGAACCTTCATGGGATCCATGTTGCCTTTGTTATTGAAAAGGCTTGGCTTCGACCCGGCTGCTTCTTCCACTCCATTTGTAGCTACACTTGTGGATGTTACAGGACTTCTTATTTATTTTTCAATGGCTTATCTGTTTCTAAGCGGGGTGATGCTTTAAATGCTTAGAATCGGGGACAAAGACTTTGTCTCTTCAAATTCTTATCGGCAAACCCTTGCTGATAAAAACCGTTTTTGATTAATGAAAATTCATACGCGCCTTGTGATGCATTGAACCTTGCAAGAGAACTGGTTGTGGCATCATAAGTAAATGTCACTTTGATGTTGTTTTTTTCAAACCCAATCATGGCAATGCCTGCATCCTGCCAACGAAGATATCCGCCTGCAATCAGAATGAAATCGCCGTTGCCTGTTACATTATAAGCAGCATTCATACCTGCCACCCATTCGCTTGCACGTGCCTGAGTGGAAAAATATGTATTGGGATTGATGATCCAGTCATCATTCAATTTGAAGCTGCCATTGAGAAATCCAATATAACGTCTTGGAACCCGGTTGTTGCTGTTCTGAAAAAAAGTTTCCCTGGGTTCATTCAGATGATGCACCGAAAACCCAGCATTGACATAAGTTTCTTCATTGGGGAAATAAGCATAATTAACCCCTGCCTGCAAATCAAAATATGAAATGTTTGCATTTTGTAACTGGAGTTCTCCGTTATTTAAGGCTGCATCAAAAAACTTGCCGTTCCATTGGTTATCAAAAGTGAAACGATTGATATCAATTCGCTTTGAAGCATATCCGGCATTGAACCCTGCAGATATCAAACTGCTATACCCCAGCATCTGGTGATAGGCTAAGGATCCATATACTTTATTGCTTCTAAGATTGCCCCTTCCTGCTACATCATTCAGCACCACAAAACCCGCGCCTATCCATCCGTTTTCAAGTTTGTTTCTGAACAATTGAAAATCACCAAATACACTTGCTGTTTTATAAGGAACAGGAATGGAAGTCCACTGCGAGCGATAGTGCACGCCAACCCGATAATCAGCTTCCGGGATAAAGCCGGTGTTTGCCGGGTTGGTAGTGAGCGGAGAATTCATGAACTGAGAGAAGTGCAAATCCTGTCCATCCGCATTCAGATTTATGAATACGACAAAAAACAACCAGATTTTCATTTTTAATATTTGCACGCGCTTATTCAAAACATCTTTTTTAACGTATAAGTGTTACATCTCCTTTCTTTCTGAGTTTTTCTCCTGTAAAATATTCCAGATCCAGCGTCCACGCATAAGCATCCATCGGTTGCTCCATGCCTTTGAAAGTTCCATCCCATCCAATTGAGGGTGTTCTGCTTTCGAAAATCAACTGCCCCTGCCTGTTGTAAATCCTGAGGGTCATGTTTACAATACCAAAACCTCGCACTTTGAACACATCGTTTATTCCATCTCCGTTAGGCGTAAACGCGGATGGAAGATCGTTATATGTTGTAACGAGCGCTCTCACCGGAATACATAGTGTATCCTTACAGCCTCTGATATTTGTTACAACCTGACATACATTGTAAGTGCCGTCTGTGATGTATTGATGGACAGGATTCGTTTGATTCGAAGAATTTCCATCACCAAAATCCCAGTTCCATTGTGTTACATCAGAAGATGCCGCATTCAGAAATCGTGTTGGTGTATTATCCTGAGAAGGATTGGGTGTATAAGTAAACCCTGCCTGTGGCGGAGCATATACCTCAAAAGTTCTGAATGCTGAATCAACAAGGTTACAGCTATTGGGATTATAAATGTACTGGCGGATTGTATATGTCCCCGGTAGATTGT
>JBIIPV010000185.1:0-3696 GCA_044342435.1 Lacibacter sp.
GAGTGGTTCATTGAATTTGAAGAGCTGCCGGCTGATGATACTATTTTTCGTAACCGACTAGAAGCCTGCATGCGGGAAAAGAACATTTATTATGATGATCTGATTGCCGGAAATATTCTTCAGCCACTGGTGATCACCCCGATCCGTAAAAATGGCTTTATAGATTATATGAAAAGCATCGGGAAACTTGGCGGACAAAACAAGGTGCCGCGATTGAGCAACGACAGAAAAATTGCAGATGCAATGGAGCCTTACAAAATCAGAAGGTAAACGGAATTCTGGCTGTAATCACATTCATTTTTCTGCTTTGTTAAAAAAGAAATGACCTGAAAGACTCAAGCAAGTCATTTAATCTTTAGTTTTATCTTATTTAGAAGTTTGATATGAAGAAACGCATCGCCCTTTTTGGATCAACGGGTTCTATCGGTACTCAGGCACTGGAAGTGATTGAAGAACATCCTGATTTGTTTGAAGTTGAAATACTCACCGCACACACAAACGAAGAATTGCTCATCAAACAAGCACTTCGTCATCAACCCAATGCAGTGGTGATTGTAGATGAAAAAAAGTATAAAAAAGTTAAAGAAGCGCTGGCTTCCACCGACATCAAGGTGTTTGCAGGAGAGTCTGCGTTGGAGGAAACAGCTGATTTTGATACGTATGATATGATGCTGGCAGCCATCGTTGGGTTTGCTGGCCTTAAACCTACATTGAAGGCTGTTGAAAAAAAGAAAGCCGTTGCGCTTGCAAACAAGGAAACGTTGGTGGTGGCGGGTGATATTGTGATGTATAAAGCGGTTGAAAACAATACGCCCATTCTACCGGTTGACAGCGAACACTCTGCGATCTTTCAATGTTTGGTCGGCGAAAAAAGAAATCCGATCGAGAAAATCATTCTCACCGCGAGTGGGGGGCCTTTTCGTGGAAAGAAGCCCAACTTTTTGCTCAATGTAAAAAGAGATCATGCACTTCAACATCCAAACTGGACTATGGGTGCCAAAATCACTATTGACTCAGCTACCCTGATGAATAAAGGACTCGAAATGATTGAGGCCAAGTGGCTGTTTAACCTCAGACCCGAACAGGTACAAGTGGTTGTTCATCCGCAAAGTATTATACATAGCATGGTTCAGTTCGAAGATGGCAGCATCAAAGCACAAATGGGATTGCCGGATATGAAACTTCCTATACAATATGCATTTGCTTTTCCGAACAGACTGCCCAATCAATATCCGAGATACGATTTTAAAAAGGCCAGCACACTCAATTTTGAAGAGCCCGATTTAAAAACATTCCGCAACCTGGCACTGGCTATTGATGCCTTGCACAAAGGAGGAAATCTACCTTGCATTCTGAATGCAGCCAACGAAATCGCCGTGTGGGCTTTTCTTAGAAACAGGATAGGCTTTCTGGATATGACAGATGTGATTGAGAAAACCATGAATAATGTTCCCTTTATTCCAAATCCGACACTGGATGAATATCTTGAAAGCGACGGAGAAGCCAGGAATTATGCGGCATCCCTCATCCAGCTTTAAATCAAAAAATAACGCAGGTCTTCTTTTTTAATGGATATTTGCAGCGCTTAAATAAAAAACAATGATTCTCGCAATTAACTGGGCGGAGTTTGGTATAAAAGCAGGTCAACTGCTCTTGTCTCTCTCAATCCTGATCATATTTCACGAATTCGGACATTATATCACTGCCCGCTGGTTCAAGTGCAGGGTGGAGAAATTTTATCTCTTTTTTGATCCCTGGTTTTCGTTATTCAAAAAGAAAGTGGGAGAAACGGTATATGGAATTGGGTGGCTGCCGCTTGGTGGTTACGTCAAAATTGCAGGCATGGTGGATGAAAGTATGGATAAAGAAGCCATGAAACTACCTCCCCAGGAATGGGAATTCAGATCGAAGCCGGCATGGCAAAGACTGATCATCATGATCGGAGGTGTAACCGTGAATATCTTGCTTGCATTCATCATCTATGCAATGACATTGTACGTTTGGGGAGAGAAAAAAATCCCTTTATCCAGTTTAAAAAACGGGATATGGGTGACCGATAGTTTGTTGCTAAAGGCAGGACTTCGCAGCGGAGATCAGATTTTATCCGTAAATGGTAAGCCGGTTGATTATTTTGAAAATATCAATGCATCAGTTCTCACCGGAGAAAAAATTGAGTTGAAAAGAGATGGGGCTTTGATGACAATCAATCTCCCGGTGAATCTAATAGAGCAACTGGTTGAAAACAAGCAAAGAAGAGGCATGATGATTATGCCGAGATTCCCGGCAATAGTTGGCGATTTTTCTAAGGGAGATACGAGTTATGCTTTTCAGGCAGGATTGAAAAAAGGAGATCGTATTGTTTCAATTGAAGGAGCGACTGTTGAATTTTATGATGAAATGATCCCTTTAATTTCATCTCGTAAAAACGGTGAAGTCAAAATACTTGTTGAAAGAGAAGGTCAGCAAATGGATGTCATAAGCAAAGTAAATGGGGATGGCAAAGTCGGAATCAGTTTCCTCAATAATGAAGAATATGAGAAAATGGGCCTACTCAAGATTGAGAAAAAAGAATACTCATTGTTTGCATCTATACCTGCAGGAGTAGCCAAAGCTATTGACAAATTGGTTTTTTATGTTGACCAGTTTCGTCTGATCCTAAATCCCGATACCGGTGCATATAAAGGTATTGGCGGTTTCAAATCAATGGGGTCTATCTTCCCTTCAGAATGGAATTGGGAAAGTTTTTGGAACATCACTGCCTTTTTCAGCATCATCCTTGCATTCATGAATCTGTTGCCGATACCTGCACTTGATGGAGGTCACGTTCTCTTCACACTGTTTGAAATGATTACAGGCAAAAAGCCCAATCAGAAAGTACTTGAAGTAGCTCAGGTTATCGGGATGATTCTTCTGTTCGGCTTACTGATATATGCAAATGCAAATGATTTTTTAGGATGGAATAAATAATTCTGCTCAATTAATATATTTCATCACTGCTGAATCAGGGTTGTTGTTATTTTTATCAAGGCTTGATTTTTCTGAAATACTTCCAACATCGTGATGTATATACAATACAGCAAAGACGAATTAACGGTTATGCAGCAGGTAGGTGCTGCCGCCGATCGGCTTGGCTTTCCCTGCTACTTGGTAGGGGGATTTGTAAGAGATAAATTATTGGGGCGTCCGTGTAAAGACATGGATTTTGTATGCATAGGGGATGCGGCTGTGCTTGCCGCGAAGGTGGCTGAAGAATCCGGTTCATTCAAGCAGGTAAGTATATTCAAGCATTTTGGAACAGCACATATTC
Source organism: Lacibacter sp. (assembly GCA_044342435.1). GTDB lineage: Bacteria > Bacteroidota > Bacteroidia > Chitinophagales > Chitinophagaceae > Lacibacter. The sequence continues at coordinate 3,308 of JBIIPV010000185.1, forward strand.
ACTTCGACAAATTTGATGTTGAATTTGTAGGAGCGAGAAAAGAAAGTTATGCCGAGCATTCCAGAAAACCTTCGGTTGAAGCAGGTACGCTGGAAGATGATCAGCATCGCAGAGATTTTACAATCAACGCAATGGCTGTTGCTGTGAACGCTGAAAATTTCGGAGAATTTCTGGACCCATTCGAGGGAGTAAAAGATCTTGATAGAGGAATCATCAGAACTCCACTTGCGCCGGCTCAAACTTTCAGTGATGATCCGCTGCGCATGCTCAGAGCCATTCGTTTTGCATCTCAGCTTGGCTTTTCCATTGATGCTGAAACCTGGCATGGGATACTTGACTCTGCCAATAGATTAAAAATTATTTCTGCTGAGAGAATCGCCGAAGAAACC
>JBIIPV010000186.1:0-3689 GCA_044342435.1 Lacibacter sp.
ACGGGTTTCCGAAATTGAGGCAATTTGTAACCCCCAATGGTTTCCCGCCGCTGCAAACTATGTTACGGGCAGCTTCACTGACAGCAATTTGTGCGCCCTTGAATGGATCAGCATATACATACCGGCTGTTACAATCAACGGTGATGGCAAGTCCCTTTGTTGTTCCCTTAATATGAACAATAGACGCATCGGATGGTGCATTGGTTGAGACATTCGCGGTACCGACCATGCTATCATATTGTTGGGCGACATACTTTTTAGAAGCGATAGAAGGGAGAGTAAGCAAGGATTTTGCAACATCCTTCAGGTTATCCGGCACGGGAATGGAAGACGGAGAAAACTGGTTGATTTTTTCAAAATACGTCGGTTCTTTAAAAGCTCTTTCGTATTGAGGGGCGCCGCCACCAAGTACCAGTTCATGTGCAGGTATTTCTGCTTCCAACTCGCCATGCATATAAAACTTCAATAGGCCATCATCAGTTACATCTCCTATATGCGCACAAGGCAGATCCCATTTTTCAAAAACAGCTTGGATGAGAGATTCTTTCCCTTTTTCTGCAACAAGCAACATCCTTTCCTGACTTTCGCTGAGCAACAACTCCCATGTCTTCATGTTTTTCTGACGTGTAGGTACTTTATCCAGGTCAATCCGCATGCCTACTCCGCCTTTTGCACTCATCTCCGCAGTAGAGCAAATAATGCCTGCCGCACCCATGTCTTGCATACCTACCACGGCTCCGGTCTGTATTACTTCCAGGCAGGCTTCCAGCAATTTTTTCTCCTGGAAAGGATCCCCTACCTGTACTGCAGGCAATTCTTCCACGCTGTCAGCAGTTATATCCGCACTTGCAAAACTTGCACCTCCTATTCCATCTTTTCCGGTAGCACTTCCCACAAAAAACACCGGATTACCAATTCCTTCAGCAGTAGCAGAAACTGTTTCACCCGCCTTTACAATACCCACACTCATTGCATTCACCAGGGGATTGGTATGATAACAGGATTCAAAATATATTTCACCTCCCACTGTAGGTACACCAAAACAGTTACCGTAATGGCCGATTCCATGAACAACTCCGTTCAACAGATGTTGGGTGCGCGCATCTTTTAATTGACCGAAACGCAAGGAGTTCAATGCCGCGATGGGCCTCGCACCCATGGTAAATATATCTCGATGAATTCCGCCGACCCCCGTAGCCGCACCCTGAAAGGGTTCAATTGCAGAAGGATGATTATGGCTTTCTATTTTAAACACCACACCAAGTCCGTCTCCGATATCCATCAAGCCGGCATTTTCTTCTCCTGCTTTTACCAGCATTCTGCCACCTTCACGAGGCAATGTTTTGAGCCATTTGATAGAATTCTTATAGCTGCAATGCTCACTCCACATCCCACTGAATGCGCAGAGTTCATTGAAATTGGGCGTTCTTCCCAACTTTTGTTTGATTAATTCAAATTCTTCTTCAGTAAGACGTAACTGAGCGGCGGTTTTAACTGTAATTTCCATTGTATTTAAAACGCAAAAGTAAAGGATGAACAAACTGAGATCAAATCAAGATGATAATTATTTTATTTTTGACCTCTCGAAATGGATATTTTAATTTTTATACTGTACCTGATTTTATTTGCCTGGCTGCTCAATAAAATCCACTTTGTGCAAAAAAGCGGGTTGTCAACCTTATGGATTACAGGTTTGTTTTTGGTGAAGGTAGCAGCCGGTATAGCCTATGGCTGGTACTATAGCCAAATACCTGATTATCAAAACCAGTCAGATACCTGGAAATTCTACTTCGATAGTTTAGCACAAACCAAATTATTACTGGAAAATCCCCTCCAATTTTTCAGGGAACTTGTAAGCAATGCGGAAGGAAGCAGTTATGGGCGTTTTTTCTCAACAACCAATTCTTTTTGGACAGACCTCAAGCATTTGCTGATGGTGAAACTGATGTCGATTTTTAATTCATTAAGCGGATCCAGGTATTATACGAATGTAATCTTCTACTCATTCATTACTTTTTTTGGGCCGGTAGCTTTTCTACGTATTATGAATGACGTTTTTCCCGGCCGGAAATTGCTTCTCACTGTCAGCATCTTTTTAGTTCCTTCTTTCCTTTTCTGGTGCTCAGGCATTCACAAAGAAGGAATCATTTTTTTATTCCTTTCCATCGTTTGTTATATGTTCTATGCAGGACTTAAGAACAAAAAAAACATCATCAAATATGGCTCTATTGTTCTTATTTGTATCCTGATCATCTTCTCTATCAGGAACTATATTGCACTGGCAGTGGCTCCATTCCTATTAAGCTGGTGGATAGCTGAAAAATGGTTTCAGAAAAAATGGATTCCATTTTTAGGGATGTGTGTACTAGGTTGCGGACTTTTTTTTGGAAGCAAGTATATCGTTCCTGTTATAGATGCACCTGCAGCAGTCATTTTAAGAAAGCAGGAATTCACCCGACTTGGAGGACAATCCATTCTTCCGCAAAGAAATCTTGAGCCTTCTTTTATCAGTTTTTTGAAAAATGCACCCCAAGCACTGAACCATAGTCTGGTTAGGCCTTATATCACTGAAATCTATTCCCCTTTTTATTTTTTATGCGCCATTGAAATACTTCTGATATGGATCATGGTTTTCATCTGGTATTTCAGGTATCGTGAAAACATGTTTGGACGACCTGTTATTATTACAATGTTCATGTTTTCTTTTGTTATTTTATTATTGATCGGCTATATCGTTCCGCAACTAGGCGCCATCGTGAGATACCGAAGTATTTTTATTCCTTTCATTATTGCTCCGATTGTTGCTACAATCAGGTGGCGAAAATCTGTTTAAGACAAGCCTCTTATACCCCCCACTTAATACTTCTTATACATTATAAAACCATTGACATAATATCATATTAATTTTTTTTATATGTGTATGATTAGAGATTAGTTTAATTTTTTCAGGATTTATTTATGAAATAATTTGTAAAATATTGAGTTTTTTACCCTTTTTTTCTCTTTTTAAATACTAATGAGCGTTATAAACAGGTTTTTTCCTTTCTTTTGCAGACAAAATTATTTCTTATGCAAACTTTAAGGTTTTCTGCAATAGACAAATTAAGCGCCCAGCCTGCTTCGGAGGTGTCAGGGATTGGAAAAATCACGGCAATTTTCGGAGAAAATGTATTTACGCTTGCAACTGCAAGGGCATTTTTAAGCGACGAAGCTTACAAAAGCCTTGTTGGTTCAGTAAAAGGTGCAAAAAGAATAGACCGCTCTATGGCGAGTCAGATTGCTACAGGTATTCGTCAGTGGGCTGAAACAAAAGGAGTCACACACTACACACACTGGTTTCAACCTTTAACAGGTACTACGGCTGAAAAGCACGATTCATTTTTTACTTTAAAAAGTGATGGCACTGCTATTGAAGAATTTGATGGCGCTACACTGATACAGCAGGAGCCGGATGCCTCTTCTTTCCCCAATGGTGGCCTTCGCGCTACATTTGAAGCACGCGGTTACACGGCATGGGATCCTTCTTCTCCGGCTTTTATCATGGAAACAGGTAGTGGAAAAACACTTTGCATCCCAACAGTATTTGTATCCTATACAGGTGAACTGCTTGATTACAAAGGCCCGTTGCTGAAAGCACTGGAATCTTTAAACAAATCTGCAGTTGATGTCTGTAATTATTTCGATAAAAA
>JBIIPV010000187.1:0-3681 GCA_044342435.1 Lacibacter sp.
ATGCGTGAAGCATTGGAACAGGCACGTAAAGGTCGTTTGCATATTCTTGATGCGATGTACAATTGCATTGAAGCGGCTCGTACGGAAGTGAAGCCACATGCACCAAGAATGGAGAAACTGTTTATCGATAAAGAATTCATTGGTGCAGTGATCGGCCCGCAAGGAAAAGTGATTCAGGAAATTCAGCGCGAAACAGGTACTACTATCACAATAGAAGAGATTGGTAATTACGGAGAAGTGAGCATCTTCTCACCTGCAAAAGAAGGTTTGGAGAAAGCAGTTGCTTGGGTGAAAGGAATTGTTGCCGTGCCTGAAGTAGGATCTGTGTATGAAGCTACAGTCAAAGGCATCAAGGAATTCGGTGCTTTCGTGGAATTCCTTCCAAAGAAAGAAGGGTTGCTTCACATATCTGAAATCAGCTGGAAACGTCTCGACAGCATGGAAGGTATATTTAAAGTAGGAGACCATGTGAAAGTGAAACTGATAGGTATTGATCACAAAACCGGCAAGTTCAAACTCAGCCGCAAAGCATTGATGCCAAAGCCTGATGGTGCTCCACATTCTCCGCGTGAAGACCAGGGCGAAGAAGCATGATTCAACAATCAAATTAAACACTGAACTTTGAGGTCCTGATAACAGGACCTTTTTTTATGCAATCAACTATTTGTTTAGCGATCAGAAATATCAATCAGCAACAGGCAGAGGAATTAATGGCCTTGCTGGGAGAAGAAGGATTTGAAGCCTTTGAAGAAACGGAGAACGGGCTAGATGCATATATCCCTGAGGAGCATTTTGATGAAGCAGTTGCAAAATCAATCATTTCAACTTACACCTCAGATATCAGTATCAATTTGCATGCTCCCCGCAACTGGAATGCCGAATGGGAACAGCAATACCAGCCCGTAGTAGTGGAAGATATCATAGGTATTCGTGCATCATTTCACGCGCCATTACAACAAGTGCAAACAGAGATCATCATTACTCCTAAAATGAGTTTTGGAACAGGTCATCACGCTACTACCTGGCAAATGCTGAAGATGATGAGTGAGCTGGATTTTAGGGGTTGGAATGTTTTTGATTACGGAACAGGAACCGGAGTGCTTGCAGTGTATGCTGAATTGTTAGGAGCAAGTAAATTACTGGCAATGGATATAGACGACTGGTGTATTGAGAATACAATAGAAAATGCTTCAGTCAATCAATGTGAATCTATTCTGGCTTTACAGGGAACAGTGCCACCATCTGATCAGGCATTTGATTGCATCCTTGCGAATATCAACAGGCATATTTTATTGGAGAATATGGTTGCGATGGCAGGCAGTCTTAGATCAGGAGGATTATTATTGATCAGTGGGTTTTATGCGGAGGAGGATCATCTTTTAATTGAAGCTGCAGAAAAGCAGTGTATGTTTTTTGAAAAGAATTCAGAGAAGTCGGGATGGAGTTGTCTTCAGTTCAGAAAAAATTAATTCGTTGTGTTGTATTTATTGCTGATACTTCTTGCTTATTTAATTGGGTCAATACCCACTGCACTTTGGGTTGGCAGGATTTTTTTTAAGATAGATATTCGGGAGCATGGCAGTAAAAATATGGGTGCGTCCAACACGTTCAGGGTGATGGGGCCTGTATATGGAATAGTAGTACTTGTCATAGATATGGCAAAAGGATTTCTGGCGGTACAATTGGCCTCCTATCTGGAAGTATCCGGAGAATGGTACACTGATCAGTCATTGTGGCAATTATTACTGGGGCTCATGAGTGTTATCGGCCATGTGTTTCCGTTGTTTGCCGGTTTCAGAGGCGGGAAAGGTGTGGCCACTTTATTTGGCGTAGTATTGGCCATTCAGCCGTGGACGGCTTTATTGAGTGTGCTTGCTTTTTTGATTGTGGTTTTATTGACACGTTATATTTCACTCGGCTCATTGACGGGAATGATTGTGTTTGCAGCATGTATGTGGTTTGCCTGGACAGATACCAATGTTTATTTGCGATGGTTTTCGCTGCTGTCTGCAATATTGGTATTATATCTGCACCGGTCCAATATCAGGCGGCTTGTAAAAGGCACTGAGAACAAAATACAATGGAAGAAAAATAGAAGAAAACCTAAGTAACTTTGAAAAGAGAAAATCATCTATTCACTAATATTCTAAACCTATGCGAGTTTTAGCGTTATCATTTGTATGTATATTGTTTATTTCAGGATGTTCGAAGAATCCCATTACAGGACGAAAACAATTCAGACTTGTTCCTGAATCTCAGCTTCAGCAATTGTCGCAACAACAATACACCCAGTTTCTATCAACAAACAGGGTGATACCTTCTTATTCAAGTAAAGATGCAGAAATGGTCAATCGGGTGGGTACGCGTATTGCAGCTGCAATTACGGAGTACTATGCATCGAAAGGGTTGTCGGATGCATTGTCGGGATTTCAGTGGGAATTTCAACTGGTTGAATCAAAAGATGTAAATGCCTGGTGCATGCCTGGCGGCAAAGTAGTGGTGTATTCGGGTTTGCTTCCGGTTGCTGCCAATGAAGAAGGCCTGGCTGTGGTGATGGGACATGAAATAGCACATGCAATTGCGTATCATGGAAATGAGCGACTGAGCCAGGGATTATTAAAACAGTTTGGCGGAGTGGCATTACAGGTGGCAACCATGAATAAACCTGCTGAAACGAGGGCGCTTTTTATGTTGGCTTATGGAGTTGGTTCCTCGGTGGGCGTAATTCTTCCGTTCTCCCGTAAGCACGAACTCGAAGCAGATCGGTTTGGCTTGCTATTCTCTGCAATGGCCGGCTACAATCCATCTGAGGCAGTTCCTTTCTGGGAGCGTATGTCACGCGCAGCCGGGGGTAACAAGCCGCCTGAATTCCTGAGTACACATCCCTCTGACCAGACAAGAATCTCTAAAATGCAGAAATTCACAGAAGAAGCGATGGATTATTATGAAAAATCAAGGAATAATCCCGTAAATAAGTAGAATTTGTTTAAATACCGGATCTAAACTCTTAATCAAAATCGCTGTTTTTTAAGGGTTTTCATTTAATTTTGCTTTCTTTTTTCTCACATAAAACATTGGTTAATGTCTGTTTCACTGCTTGAAAAACTTCAGCTTCAGGACGAAAAAACTTTGTTGATACAGGGACTTCCTTCTTCCATCGAAAAAAGCTTTTTAAAACTTTCATTTGCAAAAAATGTGACACCGCTTCTCAGAAGCAAAAAAATTGATTTTGCGTTGGTGTTTGCCATCAATCAAAATCAATTGAACGGCATCCTGAAAGATGTACTTCCTGCTCTTTCTGGTTCTGCTAAATTTTGGGTTGCTTATCCAAAAGCAGCTTCAAAAATTGTCAGCGATTTAAATCGCCCCGGAAGCTGGCAGTTTGTTTGCCAGTGTGGCTTTGAAACGTCTGAAGAAGTCGTGTTAGACCATGTATGGACAGCCATCCGTTTTGAGCGTGCAATAGTAGAAGAGCCTGTGAAGGCTAAGAAAGCGACACGTTCAGAAAGACAGCTCGCACCTGTACTTGCATAAGCGAAGTAAACTTATAAATTTAAGGCCGCTCACCCTGAGCGGTTTTTTTATTTTATAATTGAGAGAATAATTTGTTTTCAAATACTTTTAACGCTTCTTTTTTTAGAGAAGCAATGAACCATCCTACATTTGTTTATATGACAGTCT
>JBIIPV010000188.1:0-3675 GCA_044342435.1 Lacibacter sp.
GATATTCACGACTCCCGGAGGAAGATCTGCTTCCTGAATGATTTCAGCTAGTTTCAATGCAGTAAGCGGAGTTGTTTCTGCAGGTTTAAGCACAACGGTATTTCCTGTTGCCAGTGCCGGTGCAATTTTCCATGCTGCCATCAGCAAAGGGAAATTCCAGGGTATAATCTGACCGGCTACGCCCAGCGGTTCTGCTTTTCTGTTGGGAAAAGCATATTCAAGTTTATCTGCCCATCCGGCATAATAGAAAAAGTGATTTGCTGCGGTAGGCACATCAAAATCGCGGCTTTCTCTGATAGGCTTTCCCCCGTCAAGCGATTCTACCACTGCTAATTCTCTTGCTCTTTCCTGTATGATACGGGCCAGGCGAAAGATGTATTTTGCTCTTTCTTTACCTGGCATTTTTTTCCAGTATTTGTCAGATGCTTTTTGGGCTGCAGCCACTGCATTGTTTACATCTGCTGTTCCTGCTTCTGCCACTTCACTGAGTTTTTCTTCTGTTGCAGGGTTGATTGTTGGCATGTACCTGCGGGAAAGTGGTTTGACGAATTCGCCATTGATGAATAATTCATAACGTTCGCGAATTTGAGCAACGCTTTTACTTTCCGGAGCCGGATCATATTTCCACTGTGAATCAAATTTCAGTCGAACTGTATTATTTGTTTTTTTGACGGCCATAAGTTCATGTTTTAATGGGGGATGATTGATGCTGATACAACGGGCGTTTTCAAAAATTAATCTATAGAAAAATAATCTTTGCTTTGATAAACACCTGTCTTCTCTTTCACTATTTGCATCAGCAAGTCATTGGCAAGACTACTTGCGCCAAAGCGAAACCATTCATTATTGAGCCAGTCGTCTCCCAGTATTTCTTTCACCATCACCAAATTGTGTAATGCTTGTTTCGCTTTGGAGATTCCTCCTGCCGGTTTCATCGCGATCTTTTTACCGGTTTCGTAATAAAAATCACGAATGGCTTCCAGCATCACCAACGTAACCGGAAGTGTAGCTGCGGGAGAGATTTTTCCTGTTGATGTTTTGATGAAATCAGCGCCTGCGTACATCGCGATATCACTTGCTTTGCGCACTTTATCGTATGAGCCGAGCTCTCCGGTTTCCAGAATGACTTTGAGTCTTGCTGCTCCACATGCTTCCTTGATTGAAGCTATTTCATCAAACACAAAATTGTATTCACCTTGCAGAAATTTTCCGCGTGAGATAACCATGTCCACTTCATCTGCTCCATTTTGAACGGCATACTTTGTGTCGCGAATTTTGATGTCGCGTGGTGCCTGACCGCTTGGGAATGCCGTTGCTACAGAAGCAACTTTTACCCCTGAATCTCCAAGTGCTGTTTTCGCTGTTTTAACCATGGAAGGATATACACATACTGCGGCAACAGTAGGTAATCCGGGATATGCATCGTGAAGATGTTTTGCCTTGTAACACAATTGTTTCACTTTCCCCTCTGTGTCTTTTCCTTCAAGGGTTGTGAGGTCGATCATGTTTAATGCGAGCAGTAACCCGTTCAGTTTTGAGGAAGCTTTGATACTGCGCTTGGTAATACGGGATGCTCTTTCTTCAATTCCGGTTTGGTCAACGCTTGGGGTGTGACGGAAATCCGGAATGGTATAATTCGATTTTGTTGTCATGCCTTTCTATTACTCCTTCAAACATACTGCGAATCGGCCTCTTTCTAAAATAAAGGAAGGCTTTTTTACATTCAACTTTTTTCTAATCACCCTTCTTACCCGTGGCAGCTCTTGTATTTCTTCCCGCTGCCGCAAGGACAAGGGTCATTTCTGCCGATTTTTGGTCCGGTAACAATTGGCTCCTGCCTGCTGTTTTCTGAAGGATCGTGATAAGCTGGTTCGCCTGATTCACCAGCTCCAAGTGTTTCTTCTTTCCGTTGTTTTGTTTTACTCATATCCGTTTTTTGAACGCGGCCCTCCCGAATACCTGTTTGGCCTTGATGTTCTGATGGAAGATGAGCGTGACTGAGAAAGGATACGATGTTTTTATTGATTTCGTAATTGAGCTGTATAAAAAGATTAAATGCTTCCTGTTTGTAGATGACTAGTGGATCTTTCTGCTCGTAGGTCGCATTCTGAACGGAGGTGCGTAGATCATCCATTGCACGAAGGTGTTCTTTCCATGAATCGTCAATGAAAGCGAGCGTAATGCTTCTTTCAAGCGACAGAATCAGTTCAGTGCCTCCGCTGTCTATTGTTTTTTGTAAATCTGCCAATACCTGTAAGCTTCGATTGCCATCACTGAAAGGCACAAATACATTTTCTATTTTACCTCCTTGTGTTGTGCGAATATTTCTGAAAACAGGGATAGCTTCTTTTTTCAGTTGCTCAGTCTTGCGATAGTAACCGGCTTTGGCTTCTTCATATAATTCCTCAGCGAGCTGATCTACCCCGCCTTTTTGAAAGGCAATTTCTTCAATTTTCGTCTCGATGCCAAAATGCAGAATACATGATAACTTCAGTCCTTCATAATCATTTTGCTCCTGCATGGAAGAAATTAGATCTCTCACAACGGAATAAAATGCGTTGTCAATGTCGAGTGCAAGTCTTTCGCCACTGAGTGCGTGGTTGCGTCGTCCGTAAATAGCTGATCGCTGCTTATTCATCACATCATCATACTCCAGCAATCTTTTACGAATACCGAAGTTGTTCTCTTCAACTTTTTTCTGTGCGCGTTCAATGGATTTAGTGATCATGCTGTGCTGAATCACTTCTCCTTCCTTATATCCAAGCTTGTCCATGATGCCTGCGATTCTTTCACTTCCAAACATCCGCATCAGGTCATCTTCTAATGAAACATAAAACTGAGAAGAACCGGGATCTCCCTGGCGCCCTGCACGTCCACGTAACTGGCGGTCAACCCGACGACTGTCATGCCTCTCAGTACCAAGAATGGCAAGACCACCTGATTCTTTCACTCCTGCACCTAATTTGATATCTGTACCGCGACCTGCCATATTTGTGGCGATGGTGACATTCCCCGGTAAACCGGCTTCAGCAACAATCTGTGCTTCGCGTGCGTGTTGTTTAGCGTTCAGAACATTGTGCGGTATTTTCTTTGCTTGCAACATTTTTCCCAGTAATTCACTGACTTCTACTGAAGTTGTTCCAACCAGTACCGGTCTTCCTGCCTCCCGCAATATTTCAATCTCTTCAATGACAGCTTTGTATTTTTCCCGCTTTGTTTTAAATACCAGATCTTCTTTGTCTTTTCTTGTCATCTTCAGATTCGTCGGGATGGTCACCACATCCAATTTGTAAATGTCCCAGAATTCACCTGCTTCTGTTTCCGCCGTACCGGTCATGCCCGCGAGCTTGTGGTACATCCTGAAATAATTTTGCAGGGTGATGGTCGCATAAGTTTGTGTGGCCGCTTCAATGCGTACATTTTCTTTTGCCTCAATTGCCTGATGCAAGCCATCACTATAGCGACGTCCGTCCAAAATACGTCCGGTTTGTTCATCTACAATTTTTACTTGTCCATCAAGTACTACATATTCGATGTCTTTCTCAAACAGTGTATAAGCCTTCAGCAACTGCAAAACAGTATGAATGCGTTCTGACTTGGCTGTATAATCTGATAATAAACTTTCTTTTTGTTGTAGTTTTTCTTCCGCACCAATGGTGTCTTTTTCTATGGAGG
>JBIIPV010000189.1:0-3668 GCA_044342435.1 Lacibacter sp.
TGCTTCGCCGTTTCCAGATGCTTCATCAAAATAAAAATTATCAGCAATTAGTACAGAAGTACTGTCCTCCATGCGTATTCTGTTGCCAAAACGCGCCTGCTTTTGTCTCATATCGTAATAACCTTCACTGGTAACGATGGTGGAGGATTTGTTTTTAATAGTTGTTTCCGCTACGAATGTGGCAATCTGTGTTTCTGTATTATAGAGAAGGGAGTCTGTTTTGAGCGACATGTTCGGGTCGGTCATATTCACATTTCCGGAGAAAAAAACATCCCGGGAATCTGCATAATAAATCCCTCTCTGGCTGGTGAGTGTCGTTGTGCCATTGATCGTTTTTCCACCTTGTGTGTAAATGCCTGTTTTGGTGACGAGGTCGTAATCCATTTGAGGAGTGTAAAGTGTGCCATTGCCGTCGCTGAGTCTCACATTGTTACTAAAACTTGCTTTCTTTGCCACGCCATCATAAATAAGTTTGCCGGCATTCAATGTGGTGCCGGTGCTATCGCGCAGGAACACACGACCATAAGCTTCAAGAAGTTGTGTTTTTTCATTGTAGATCACACTATCTGCTTCGAAGTAAGTGCCTTCTTGCCGAATTTTCACCATCCCCCTTAATATCTGCAGTTTTGTAGCTGTATCAATTGTGCGGAATTCATACACATTGGCATTTAATATATGTACCGGCCTTAGCGTATCCTGTGGCTGTGTTGCATTTTTAGATGGAGGTTGACCTTGTCCGCTAACAGCCAGCCGGCATACAAAAGTGATTGCTAACAGCAAAAAAAGCTTTGCATTCATTAAATTACTTTTTCTTCAGGGTCGTATCTGATAGCGGGGAATTTAACGGAGTAGTTTTGTCTTTTTTACCAAATAAGGAAAAACTCACATAGCGTTTTGGATGTGTTTTCAGATCATCAAGCAATATATTCAGGCTATATGCTGTTTGCTCAAGGTTGTTGTACAGTTTGGGATCATTTAGCAATAAGCCGATTGTTCCATCATTTTGGTTGAATTTCCCAAGTAGTGTTTGTACTTGCGTGATGGTATTATTCAATTCATCAACTGTTGTTTTTATTTCTACATCGGATAATTTATCGGAGAATTGATGAAAGTTCTCAATGCTGGCATTGAGTTTTTCATTATTCTGATTCAGATTTCGAGTGAATTCTTCTGCGTTTGTAAGGGTTTTTGCAAGTGCGCCATTTTGGTTGTCGAGCAATCCATTCAGGTTTGCTGTGCCTGATTCCAGGTTGGCAATGATTCCTTTGATATTTGCTTGTGCTTGTGGATCCAGGATGTCGTTAAAACTCACCAATACTCTTTTGAGTGTGTCAATCGTTTGCTTGGCCGATATCAGAATTGGATCAAGGCTGTTCATCACCTTGCCTAGCAGGTCGGGGTTGTTGGAGCTTTGAAGTGTATCACCTTCCTTTATATAATCAGATGAATTCCCCGGCATGATATTAATAGAAGATGTTCCGGTTAAACTGCTGCTGATAATGGCCACCGAATTCCTGGGAATTAAAACATCTTCCTGCAAATTGATGGTCACTACTACTTCAGTCACCTTTTTATCAGTATTTCCTATTTTGTAAACATTCCCGATACGAAAACCTTTAATCTTAACAGGGTTTGAAATTTCAAGTGCCCCTACATCCGTAAATTTTGCATAGATCACATTGGATTTCTTGGTCAGATCTTTCCCTTTTAAAAAATTATAACCTAATACAAGTAGGGTAACTGCCACAATCGTCAAAGCGCCGATTTTGGTTTCATTTGATATCTGCATCTAGAATTATTTAAACTGTTCCGGTACGTTTATATTTTATCCCGAAACTCAAAAATAAAGGGCTTTTGCTGTATGTAGGCATTTATTTCCCGAAACTTACTGGGATTGCCCCTTGTCAAGTAATTCCTTGTATTTTTTGATTGCACGTGTAATGCTTTCAGCCATTTGCTGCTGGCCTTCCTGACTTATGAGGAATAACTCTTCATCCCGGTTTGATAAAAAACCCAGCTCAATGAGAATGCTTGGCATGGCGGTTGCCTGAAGTACCCAAATTCCTTTTTGTCTTTGTTTTACACCTCTGCTGACACGGCCGATGGACGTGAATTCGTCTTCTACCATGGAAGCCAGTTTGACACTGTTTGCAAAAAAGAGTTTTGTCCACAATGCCACTTGTTGCTTCACGATGGGGTCGTTGATGTTTACATTGAGTGTGGAATCATCCTTCTCATTTTGAAACAGGTCCCCGTTTTCAAGTATAATTCCTTCTTTGTCCTCCAGTTTATGCGCGGCAAACACATAGGTTTCGGTGCCCTTTGCCTTGCTGGAGAGGTAATAGGTTTTATAAACGGGAACTTCTCTTGTTTTACGCACGCTTTTTGCGTTTTTCCCTTTCCCTGTCTTCACGTAATATACTTCCGTCCTTGTGCCTTCCTGCCTGACTTCTTTGGCCTTTGGTGCCCAGTTGCAATGTAGGGAGACAAACAGATTTCCTTTGTTGTTATTGGCGAAATCTGATCTTTCACGCAGCGTGACAAAATAGGGGGAGGGCCTCGATTCGAGTACTTTTATATCCGGAAATTGTTTTTGGATTTCTGCCACCAGCTTTTTACTTACCTCGAATGAAATCTGGTCTTCCGAAACATCGTCGCCTGAGGCTCCATCTCTTGCAGTGAGGCTTCCTTTAAAACCGTGCCCTGCATCAATAATGATGGTGTTCAGTTTGGAAGGATGATCAGGCCGACTACTTTTTACACTAAATGCAATGACGGTCAACACTGAACAAAAAAATACAAGAAAAAAGGATGTCTGGTATTTCTTCATTTTTAAGAATGGTTTTAAATGGTAATGAACTTATGATGGTTTTTACACAGATTGATGAAATCAGTTATTTTTGCTCTCGCGCAAACATATGGCATACAAATACAAAATTAATCATAAAAAATTATTGCGCACAGTCCTGTTCGTTTCACTAGCAGCCTTCTTTTGCCTGATTTCAACGGTCGCTTCCTCTGAAAATCATAAATCAAACAGGTTTCATAACGCTTTATCTCACAAAATATTATTCTCAGCAAATGCCGGTCAGGGGCTTCCGATTTTAGCGGATACTGTGCCATCGGGAACAGACAGCGTGTTGTTGGTTGTCGATTCTTCAAAAACAGTCATAGATTCTTTCCCGCTTGTTGTTTCCAAAGACTCCATTGATGCCCCGGTGAAGTTTGAGGCAGAAGATTCGATGGTGATTGATATCCCCAACAAAAAAATTTATTTGTATAGCAAAGGGACAGTTAGATATAAAGACATCCTGCTCGAATCTTCATTCATTGAATTGGATCAACCATCAAAAATATTAACTGCTCATAGTAGCAGCGATTCTACGGGCATAGGCAAAGGCCGACCTTCGTTTAAACAGGGAGAAAGTGCATTTACCTCTGATACAATCCGATATAATTTTCAAACCCAAAAAGGGCTGACTATTGGAACATATACGCAGGAGGGGGAGATGTTTGTGTATGGGCAGAAAGTGAAGAAAATTGACCCCTCTACTTTTTTTGCAAGCAAAGCCCGGTTTACATCTTGTAATTACGATACCCCGCATTTTGCCTTCCGTGCCAAGAAAGTGAAATTCATCAGTGGTAAACTGGCTGTTACCGGCCTCGTT
>JBIIPV010000190.1:0-3647 GCA_044342435.1 Lacibacter sp.
TATGTTTTTGGGATTAGGTGTTGGTGCATATACCGGCGCAGTATTTCATGTAATTACCCATGCTTTCTTCAAAGCATTGCTTTTTCTTGGTGCAGGTTCTGTTATTCATGCGATGCACCATGAACAGGATATTCGCAAGATGGGAGGTCTCGCAAAAAAACTTCCGCAAACACATATCACATTTTTAATCGGATGTATTGCAATTGCAGGTATCCCGCCATTCAGTGGATTCTTTTCGAAAGATGAAATCCTGATCAACGCTTATGCATACAGTCCCATCTTATATTTTATTGGCATGGCCGGTGCATTGATGACTGCATTCTATATGTTCAGACTTTATGCAACAACTTTCAGAGGAACTTTCAGAGGCACAACTGAACAAGCTCATCACCTGCATGAGAGTCCCTGGCAAATGACTTTGCCATTAATCATCCTCGCTATTGCTGCAGTTGCAGCCGGCTTCATGGGTATTCCGGAATTGTTTGCGAAAGATGCACATTGGTTACAACGTTTTCTCGCTCCTGTGTTTGAACAATCTACGGCACTTCAACATGCTCACACCATTTCACATTCAACGGAATATATATTGCTAGGAGCGAGTGTTTCTGTCCTCATCATTGTGATTATTATTGCGTGGAAGAAATTTTCAACCAAGCCTGAAATTGCTGAAGCTTCCGGAGTTGCTAAAATATTAGAGAGAAAATGGTACGTGGACGAACTGTATGATTTGATTATTGGCAAACCATTGAATCATCTGGCTGCCTGGTTTAATAACGTGTTAGAGAAGAAAGGGATTGATGGACTTGTGAATGGCACAGGCAAAATGGTACAATGGGGTGGAAGACAATTCAGGTTGTTGCAAAGCGGACAGGTGGGCGGTTATTTGCTGTGGATGGTGCTGGGGTTGCTATTATTGTTGGTGTTGATTAAAACGATTTAATTTATTATTACTTTATAACTGTATATGATATCATTGTTACTGATCTTGATTCCATTGGCAGGTGGATTGCTCAACTTCTTCATTAAGTCAGAGAAAGTTGTAAGAATCTGGACCTTGCTTGTGTCTATCTCATCTCTTGCAATATTGCTTTATCAATTGTTTGCTGGTTCTTCAGTCAATGTTGATTTTCATGCAAACTGGTTGTCGTTGATCGGTGCATCCTTTTCTCTGCAAATGGATGGTGCTTCAAGCCTCATGTGCTTGCTTTCTGCATTGGTTTACGTGTTGATTCTCATTTCAACCTGGAAGAATGACTATCGTTCATCCGGTGTTTTCTTTGCATTATTGTTACTCACGCAGGCAGGTGTTAACGGAGTCTTTCTTGCTTCAGATGGATTGTTGTTTTATTTTTTCTGGGAGCTTGCATTGATTCCTGTTTATTTTCTATGCTCTATCTGGGGTGGAGAAAAAAGGATTGCTGTCACGTTTAAATTCTTCATTTATACTTTCTTAGGGTCCCTGTTAATGCTGGCTGGGTTGTTGTATCTGTCAGCTCAGGCAGGTGGTAATTTTTCTTTGTCTGCACTCACAGATTTAAAACTCACTGCTTCCCAGCAGTCGTGGTTGTTCTGGTTGTTTTTTATTGCATTTGCAGTAAAAATGCCAATATTTCCTTTTCATACCTGGCAGCCCGATACGTATGAGCAATCGCCAACTGCAGTCACGATGGTATTGAGCGCACTGATGGTAAAAATGGGATTGTTTGCTGTGATCAGATGGCTCTTTCCTTTATTGCCCGGCGGAGTATTGCAATTCAGCCCAGTAGTGATGTGGCTCAGTATTATTGGTATGCTGTACGCCAGTTTTATTGCCATGCAACAGGATGATCTGAAGCGTCTCATTGCCTATTCTTCCATTGCCCATATCGGCCTGATCAATGCTGCGCTTTTTGCAGGAAATGAAGGCGGATTTAATGGAGTGATGATTCAGATGTTCAGCCATGGAATCAATGTACTTGGTATGTGGGTTGTAGCAGATATCATTGAACAAAAAACGGGCACAAGAAAAATCAGCGAGCTGGGTGGACTTGCACAAACTGCGCCTGCATTAACTATTTTACTGGTGATAGTTGCACTTGCCAATATCGCGTTGCCGCTCACCAATGCTTTCATCGGTGAGTTTCTGATGTTCAATGCCTTGTTTAAGGCAGGCGTATGGTACGCTGTAGCTGCAGGATTCAGTATCATCTTTGGTGCTGTTTATACACTGCGAATGATTCAGCATGTTTTTTACGGAGAGAAAACAGAACGGGCTGAGCATGTAATTGGTCTTTCTCCCGGTATAGCTTTGGGTCTTGGCATCGTAGTGGTGCTGATACTTGTTGGAGGACTTTATCCTTCCATGTTTTTTAAACTCACAGAGGATTCTGTGAACATGTTGTTGAATGCTTTAAAATAAAATCATTTTTTGGCCTGATTCTTGCCGGTATAAAGAGGATCATAAAAAGAATAAGTAATGAATTTGATAATTATTTCTGCGATTTGGGGAATTGTTCTGATGTTTTCGGGGTTGTTTCTGAAAAATAAAAACTCTTCGATTTCTATTGCAATCATAGGGGCTGTGATCTTGCTTGCAGCGAATATCCTGGAGATGAAAGGCATTGCGTTCACATCATCAAATTTCAACGGATTGCTTGAGTATGATTTATTTGGCTATTTGTTTTTGGAGGTACTGCTTATCAGTTTTCTTTTTTATCTCCTGCTTACTGCAAAACAAGTTACTGAAGTAGGGAATCACCCGTATGAATATTTTGCGTTGATGTTTTTTGTGATGGCAGGAATAGGACTTGTTACTTTTTTCAACAACCTGCTGATTTTATTTATTGGGATTGAAATTGTTTCTATTCCATTATTCATTCTCACCGGCAGCGACAAGCGCAATCTGAAAAGCAATGAAGCATCTTTAAAATATTTTTTAACAGGGGCCTTTTCAACAGGCATTCTTCTAATGGGCATAGCTTTTCTTTACGGAGCATCGGGAAGTTTTCAGGTAGATCAACTGCTCACCGAAGCTCGTCCGGGTTTGGGTGTTTTTACTCCGATAGGTTTGGCTTTTGTCTTGGTTGCTCTTGGCTTCAAAGTATCGGCAGCACCATTTCATTTCTGGACACCTGATGCTTATGACGGAGCCCCGACGGTATTCACATCTTTTATGGCGGCGATTGTAAAGCTTGCTGCTTTTGTTGCGTTTTCCAATCTCTTCTTAAATGGTTTTTCAGGTGAGAGTGCGAAATGGCAATTGCCTGTGGCTCTCATGACGGTAGCTACATTGCTTGTTGGTAATATCACGGCTGTCTATCAGCAAAGTGTGAAGCGAATGCTTGCCTATTCATCAATTGCACAGGCGGGTTTCATGCTCATGGCAGTCTTCTCCGGCAATGACCTTGCAAGGCAGGGACTTCTGCTGTATGCTCCTGCTTACTGCATCGCCACAATCGGCATTTTTGCAGTACTCGCAAGAATGAATGACTTCACCTTTGATGGATTTAACGGCCTAGCCTCACGCCATCCACTCATTGCTTTTTGTGTCACCGTTTTTCTTTTGTCACTTGCCGGTATTCCACTCACCGCCGGATTTTTCGCCAAGTACTTTATGCTCGCTTCTGTAGTAAAAACACAGGGTTATCTGTGGCTGGTAATCAGCGCAG
>JBIIPV010000191.1:0-3638 GCA_044342435.1 Lacibacter sp.
GGCCCCATGAACTTTTTGGGAGATTTAGGAGGCAACAGGGGGCAAGGAACAATCGGACCTAAAGACACAAATATTCCCATTACAAATATTGCTGCCGGTATTTCCGCAACCTATTACCCCAGAGAATGGGTTGGTTTCAGACTTGCAGGCAATATCGGCAGAATGGAAGGGGATGACAGATTGATACCCAACTATGATGATCCTTCCGGAGAAGTTGCGCGCAAATACCGGAATCTTACCTTCAGATCTCCTTTGTATGAAGGGTATGTAGGATTTGAGTTTTTTCCAACAGTACTCATCAGTCAAAAAATGGGAAATGGAATGCCTCGTTTCCGCCCTTATTTAATAGGAGGAGTGGGGTTGATTTCTTTCAAGCCACAAGGTTTGTATAAAGCACCCGATGGATCAGAAACATGGATTGACCTGAAACCACTTCGCCTAGAAGGACAGGGAATGGCTGAAACAGGGATCCCTGAATATGATTTATCAACCTACAGCATTCCGCTTGGGGTAGGTGTAAAATATGACCTAACAGAAAGACTTACGTTCAGCATTGAATTTATTCATCGAATGACCGGAAGTGATTATTTAGATGATGTGAGTAATAAATACATCGATCCGGCATTATTTGATAGATACCTTTCTCCGGATCAGGCAGCTATTGCCAAAGTGATGGCCAATCCAAGCGCATATTTCCCTTCAAATATTCCCGGATATACACCTTATCGTCCCGGTAAGGAAAGAGGGAATTCCAAGTGGAAAGACTCATATTACTCCAGTACTTTCCGTCTGACATGGAAAATAGGAGATGTATATGCCGACTGGTTCAAGAATAAAAATTCGCTAAAATGCCCCGACTATTTTTAAAATCCCTTTTTTAATAATCCCAAACCCTACAAAATGAAAATCCAAATCCAAAGAACCAAAGCAGTCAATCCCGAGCTCTCCATGTGGGCGCTTCGCATAGGAATTGTCATCCTCTACGTAGTATTATACGTATTCAAGAAAAAATTGTATCTCTAAAAAACTATCAGTAAGCATTTGCTGTATTGTACAATGGCTTCAAAATAGTTACGGCCGGTTTGTGTTCAAGTGTAAGCAACTTAACGCCTTTCTTGGTCCGTACACTATAGAAATCACCTCCGAAAGGAGGTGTTTCTTTTTATGAAGATAATTCCATTTTCAAAAAGCGTGCCGTGTGGCTTTCTTTGCAATGAACCATTGCCTCCGGTGTTCCTTCAAACAAAACGCTTCCGCCTCCGTCTCCACCTTCAGGTCCAATATCAATGATGTGGTCTGCCACTTTGATGACATCCATATTGTGTTCAATAACCAATACTGTATTTCCACGGTCTGTCAGTTTTTGTAAAACATCCAGCAACATCCTGATATCCTGAAAATGCAAACCGGTTGTAGGTTCATCCAGAATATAAAACGTATTTCCTGTGTCTCTCTTGGCGAGTTCTGTTGCGAGTTTAACACGTTGCGCTTCACCTCCGCTTAGTGTAACAGCACTTTGCCCCAAAGTGATATATCCTAACCCTACTTCCTGCAACACATGTATTTTTCTGAACAGGTAAGGTACGGGCCTGAAAAATTCACAGGCTTCATCAACAGTCATGTTTAGCACATCCGCAATCGACTTCCCTTTGTATCGGATCTCAAGTGTTTCACGATTATATCGCTTCCCGTTGCAATGTTCACAGTGCACATACACGTCGGGTAAAAAATTCATTTCAATCACACGCATGCCGCCTCCTTCACACACATTGCATCTTCCTGTTTTTACATTAAATGAAAAACGACCGGCATTATATCCTCTGATTTTTGCTTCAGGTACTGCGGCAAATAAGGTACGGATCTCCGTAAAAAAACCGCAGTAAGTTGCCGGATTGCTTCTGGGTGTTCTTCCAATGGGTGACTGATCAATTTCAATCACTTTGTCAATATGCTCAAGTCCTTTGATACTTTTGAAATCAAGTACGGGTATGCGTGACTGATAGCAATGTTTGCTTAAGAGCGGGTAGAGTGTTTCATTGATCAATGTGCTTTTGCCGCTGCCACTTACACCTGTCACAACAATGAGCGTGCCCAGTGGAAAACGTACATTTATTTTTTTAAGGTTGTTTCCTTCTGCGCCATTAAGCTCTAAGATTTTTTCGTTGCCTTTTCTTCTTTGTACAGGGATGTCAATCTTTTTTCTACCGCTGAGGTAATCTGCTGTTTCACCGGGTTGTTTTAAAACTTCCTCAGGTGTTCCTGCAGCCACAACCCTTCCTCCGAAACGTCCTGCTTTTGGACCAATATCAATCAGGTAATCAGCGGCCAGCATGATGTCTTTGTCGTGCTCCACCACAATCACACTGTTGCCTAAATCTCTTAGTCGTTGCAATGCTTCTATTAACTGGTGATTGTCGCGCTGATGCAACCCAATACTTGGTTCATCCAGAATATATGTGATGCCCTGTAATTGCGATCCGATTTGTGTGGCCAATCGAATACGCTGGCTTTCGCCTCCGCTTAATGTTCGGGAGCTGCGGTTGAGTGTAAGATAAGAGAGACCAACCTGCAATAAAAACTGAAGTCGGTCCTTGATTTCTTTCAGAATATCTTTTGCAATGATGGCTTGTTTTTTGTTGATGCGCAGTTCAAGTCCGTCGAACCAGGCAGCGAGATTATCAATATTCATCTCACTGAGTTCGGCAATATGGCGATCGTTGATCTTAAACCAAAGACTTTCCTTACGGAGACGGGTGCCATTACATTCTTTACATGTTTGTTGCTCCATAAATCCTTCCACCCATCTTTGCACCGCATCACTGGAACTGTTTTCAAACCATCTTTTCAACTGATGAATCAACCCTTCGTATGTTTCTGAAGATGCAGATTGCAATTCTTCGGTCTCTTTTTCAATGCCTTCTTCATTGCCGTAAAGAATCAGATTCATGGCTTTCGGAGAAAGATTTTTCAGAGGTTCATCCAGAGAGAACCGATGTTTTTTTGCGATGGCCTGCACCTGTTTAAAAAACCAAGAGTCGCGTTCTTCCCCCAATGGGGTTAAGCCTCCTTCATTAATGGATAAGGCTGCATCAGGCATGATGGCTTCGCGGGATACGTGATAGATTTGTCCAAGCCCTTTACAGGTTTGACAGGCTCCATAAGGAGAGTTGAAAGAAAAATGATTGGGAGAAGGCTCTTCGTAGCTGAGTCCTGTTTCCTCGCACATCAGGTGTTTTGAATAAGTAACTTCTTTAAAGCTGTGTGCTGTTTTTTTTGCTGTTTTCGTTGGTTCGTCTAATGGTGAGAGAAACATCAGTCCGTTTCCGGATTTAAGGGCTTGTTGAATACTCTGGCTGATACGTAAACGAAATTCGTCCGTTACCGGAAGGCGGTCAATCACCACTTCAATATCATGTATCTTATATCTGTCAACCTGCATTTTTGGAACCAGGTCTTTTACTTCTCCATCTACTCTAACTTTTGTATATCCCTTTTTTCGGATTTCCTCAAACAGCTCCCTGTAATGTCCTTTTCGTCCTCTTACAATTGGTGCGAGGATCATCACTTTTTCATTGCTGAAACGATCGAAAATATTATTCACGATTTCTTCTTCACTCCATTTCACCATTTTTTTTCCG
>JBIIPV010000216.1:0-3306 GCA_044342435.1 Lacibacter sp.
TTTCTTTGCCTGATACACGAAGCCTAAGACTCCCAATATCAGCGGTAGGAAATATAGCTGGTTATTTGCCTTATTTGTCTTTAAGCTGTCGGGAATCATTTTCTGGTCACCCAGCAAGGCATTATCAATAAAACTGATACCACTTATAAAATTGCCGTTTCTACTCTCACCTACTCCTTGTATATCATTTTGTCGCCCTGCAAAATTCCACATAAAATACCTCAGGTACATAATCCCTACCTGATACCCAAAGAAGAATTTAAAATTATCGACCATATTAGGATCGCGTTCGTACGACACTTCTCCGGTTTTTCGATCTTGAATTTTTTCAATGCCAAGAAAATTGGCATAATAATCTGCATGTCCCTGGTCATTGCTGGCATCCCATACACGAGGAAAAATCATTGTTTTTTCCGGATCATAAACCGGTTTTGATTTTCTTCCGGTTTCTTCATATCTGTTACCCACACGCTGATACGAGGGCCCATCATCTTCATAACCTTCCGGTTCGGCAGTAAACATCTGGCCTTTAAAAAGAGGGATGTCGCCATATTGTTCCCGCCCAAGGTAACTGACCAGTGCAAGCGGATTGTTGACATCATTCATATTGACAGTCGGATCAGCATTTGCGCGGATCATTGTAGTGATGTAAGTAGAATAGCCCATGAGCATAAAAGCAAAACACCAGAGTCCGAGCCGTAGGAAGCGATAATGATTTTGATGTGCCCAGCGAATACCGACCCATATTAATAAGGCTAACAAAACGAAAAAGAAGATAAATCCGGAGAAGAAAGGAAGTCCGAAAGAATTAACGAAAAACTTGTCAAACCAACCGGCGATCCCAATACTTTTCTGAATCACAGCCACCTGAACAACACCGGTTATCGCACAGCCAATGAGAAAGGCGATCAATATTCCGGTGGAAGTGACTTTATATCTGCGGAAATAATAGACCATTACAATCGCAGGGATGGTGAGGAGGTTTAATAGATGCACACCGATACTCAGTCCCATCATGAAAAAAATCAGGATAATCCAGCGTTCAGCTTTTGTTCTTTTTACATCATCATCACCTGCCTTTGCATCTTCATGTTCCCAACGGAGGATGGCCCAGAATACCACTGCAGTAAAGAAAGAAGACAATGCATACACCTCTCCTTCCACAGCACTATACCAGAAAGAATCACTGAAAGTATAAGCAAGAGCTCCGATTACTCCGGCAGACATGATGCTGAAAATAGAACCATTGGTTAATTCACCCTGTTTGTTTTCTGCAAGTCTTCTACCGAAATGGGTGATGGTCCAGAACAGAAATAAGATGGAAAAACCGCTGGCCAGAGCCGAAAGAAGATTCACCCCAATGGCAGCATCCTGGGGGGTAAACAAGGTAAAAATACGCCCCATCAGAATGAAAAGTGGTGCCCCGGGTGGATGCGGGATCCCCAATTTATAAGCACTGGAAACAAACTCTCCGCAATCCCACAAGCTGCCTGTTCGCTCCATCGTCAGGATATATACCATACAGGCGATGATTCCTACAGCCCAGCCGGTTAAATTATTGATACGTATATATTTTTCGTTTGATTCAATTTCGAGGGGAGAATATTCTATATTCTTCTCGGATTGTGTCTTGGACCTTTCTTCATTGGGTGTATCCCTGACGTTCATCGTGTATAGATTTTATAAATGTTGACAAAAATAACAAACCGGAAGCAAGTAAACATATTTGCAAAGTGATAATTCAAACTATGTTTATTCAAAGAAAATCTTGACGGAATGATAAAAAAGTCGGCTTTGTGCATACTTGCTCTTGTTTTTTTCATCGTAAGTATGCAACCCGAACAATCCGGCAGCATTTCCTTTATTGACAGCAATTTCTAGATATCCTGCTGTATTGAACAGCGCCAGCTTCTCTCCTTCCGGCACATCTGCATAAGAGTGTGAAATACGCTCTATGATTTCATCACGTCTGAATACAATTTTGAAACCCCTGCCCTTCCTGTGAAATTCAAATTCCTCTCTGGATATATTCACTACCACATTTTCAAACTGATCTACATATAATATTTGTCCTTCAATGCCATCATCGTAAACCTGCATGCGAAGCGGAGCTCTGTGTCTTGCCTGAGCTGTGGTGTTTTCTGTTTTACTCCACGCTTCTCCAGTTTTCAGTTTCGAAATGGCCTTAGCCAGTTCTTCAATGCAGTCAGGTATAGATCGCGAAGGCAGATGTTGAAGCGATATATATGAATATGTTTCAGGTTGACTATCAATGATCATCCCTATTAAACCATTGTCGGCCAATGCCAGATATTGATTCTGATGCTGCGCCAGTATCAGGTGATCCGGTGGATGTTGAAAGAAATTAGATAGTAAAATGTGGAATGTTCCTTCCGGAAAGTAATTGAGGGATGTTTTTACTACAGAGGCAGCCTGGGCATCATTGAATGGATTTAGGCGATGCGTGATGTCTATCTGCTGAAATGAAGGCAGATGTTTATATAAAATGCCTTTGACTGCACCCAGAACATAATCCTGGTCGCCGAAGTCAGAGGTGAGAGTCAGTAAGGGCATGTGTAAATGTAATACTATACCTTGAAAGAATTTGTGTGATCAGCGAATCAATTTACCTTCTTTGAAGAAAAACCGATGAACCAGTTTATCGGCCCAGGCAGGAAATAAACGATTGATCCATACTGTTCTCTTCCCTGTAAAAGTAAGAACCAGAGTTCTTTTCTTTTTTTCAACAGCATTCAGGATATGTATTGCACATGCTTCTGCTGTCATGAGTTTATTTTCATCAAGCGGCGACTCTTTCTGAGGCTGTGCATCTTTGTTCAACGCACTGTTACGGATATTGGAGGCGGTGAATCCCGGACAAACCCACATAACGTGCACCCCCTCACCCATGACCTCCGTACGCAAAGATTCGAGCCAGCCCTGTACTGCAAATTTTGAAGCAGAATAACCACTTCTGCCGGGTAAACCCCGGTACCCTGCTATGGAGGAAACTCCCACCACAGTTCCTTTTTGCTTGATGATATAAGGCAGTGCATGTTTGGTACAAAAAACAGTTCCCCAGAAATTGATATCCATGACCTGTTTCAGGGTTTTGGTATCAGTTTCACTAACCAGGGCACGCATGGAAATGCCTGCATTGTTAATAAGAATATCCAATTTCCCAAAATGCTGTATGGTTTCATCAATGAGTCGTCTGCAGTCATCTTCAATACTAACATCAGCCTGCACAATATGAAGAGGATAATGATGATAGTTTGTTTTTAAAAACTCAAATTTCTCTATATT
>JBIIPV010000009.1:0-13582 GCA_044342435.1 Lacibacter sp.
GCTGCGTCAAGAACAAAGCAGTATATAAGATCTGTTGCTGAAAAAGATGAAAGTCCTGTGTTGAGTTTGTTTGCTTTGTCTGTTTTCTCAGAAAGCAGCAATGTGGAGGAATTGGAAGTTGTTATGAATGGTATTCAAAAGCGCTTCCCCCGCCACGCACTGATAGAAAAATATATAGAGGTTTATAGAAAAGAAACTGAAAAAACAAAGAAAGCCCAGGGTCAAACTGACAACACGAAGATAAGCGTGGGTGCTACTGCGCCTGATCTTACAATGCCTGATCCTTCTGGAAAGCCGGTTTCAATCAAAGATTTTCGTGGTAAATATGTGTTGGTAGATTTTTGGGCGAGCTGGTGCGGACCTTGCAGAGCAGAAAACCCCAACGTGGTGGAGGCTTTTGAAAAGTATAAATCTAAAAATTTCACCATTCTCGGTGTTTCTTTAGATAAGGATAAACAATCATGGATTGATGCCATTCAAAATGACAAATTGAACTGGTCACACATGAGCGATTTGAAATTCTGGGACAGTGAAGCTGGTCCTGTCTTTGGCGTCGAGAGTATTCCTTTCAACGTGTTACTTGATCCTGAAGGGAAAATCATTGCAATAGGGCTAAGAGGTGGAACGCTGCATCAGAAGCTGGAGGAAGTGTTGAAATAAAAAAAAGCCCCGGTGGAAACCGGGGCCGCAACCAAAACTAACTGCTTATGAGAAAAACGATTTTTAAATTTGTTACACAAAGTTCGCACATCTTCAAGCCTTTCGCATCACGCTAATTGTTAATGTTTCGTCAATCATTATTTTGAAACACTCGGTTAAAACGCGGTGAATTAATATGTTTTTAAAGTGTGCGAAACCTGCTTTTCAAAGAATCAACTAATAGACGTAAAAAAGAGCCCGAAGGTTATCTCCGGGCTGTTAAAATTTTCTCAAAGCGACTATATTCCTGATTATTGCTTCGTCATTTTCTCCGCGTTTTCTGCAAGCTGAAGTGCATCGGCGAGTTCATTCAGTTCGCCATTTAAAACTGCATCGAGATTATAAAGCGTCAATCCGATGCGGTGATCAGTAACACGCCCCTGCGGGAAATTGTAAGTCCGTATTTTGGCCGAGCGGTCTCCTGTACTGACCAGACTTTTTCTTTGTCGGGCTATCTCTTCCTCATGTTTTCTAACCTGTTCTTCATATAACCTGGTACGAAGCATTTGCATTGCCTTCTCCCGGTTGCCCAGCTGCGTTCTTTCTGTCTGACAAATCACCACCGTACCAGAAGGAATATGAGTAAGCATCACTTTGGTTTCAACTTTATTTACATTCTGTCCGCCTGCTCCTCCACTACGAGATGTTTCCATTTTCACATCGCTTTCCTTCAGTTCAAAATCTACTTCCTCGGCTTCTGGCATCACTGCAACAGTAGCAGCACTTGTATGCACTCGTCCGCTTGTTTCTGTAGCAGGTACACGCTGTACTCGGTGTACGCCACTCTCAAATTTGAGGGTCCCGTACACTTCATCTCCGGTAACTTCCAGTTGTGCCTCTTTGTAACCACCAACGGTTCCTTCGCTTTCGCTTAATACTGCAGTTTTCCAACCCTTTCTCTCGCAATATTTGATGTACATCCGCAATAAATCCCCTGCAAATAAACTTGCTTCATCACCACCTGTACCGGCACGAATTTCAAGGATTACATTTTTATCATCCTGCGGATCTTTGGGAATCAACAGCTGACGGATAAATTTTTCTTCCTGCTCTTTCTTTTCTTCCAAACCCGGCAGCTCCTCTTTTGCAAGTTCACGCAGCTCTTCATCATCTCCCTCTAATGCTTCCCTGTAATTCTGAAGATCAGAAAGAACCTGCTTAAAGCTTTTGGAGGCAAGTACAATTTTTTCAAGGCTTTTGTACTCTTTGCTAAGTTTTGAAAAAGCTTTGTTGTCGCTGACAATTTCCGGATTGGTGAGTGCGATACCAACTTCAGCGAAACGGGCTTCTATGGCGGCTAACTGATCTAGCATAAACTTACAGGGCCGGCAAACGTTAATTTTGCAATAAACCGGCGGGCAGCAAATGTAAATCAAAAGACTATGGGAAGGAGAAAATTCAAGGCAGCGCAATTGTTCGATGGCTTTGCCATACATCAAAACAAAGTACTTGTTACAGATGATCGAGGGGTGATTGAGGCGGTCGTTTCTGATGAAGAGGCAGGAGAAGATACAGAATGGGTAGAAGGGATTTTGATGCCTGGAATGATCAATGCACATTGTCATCTTGAATTAAGTCATTTAAAAGATGTCATTCCGCCACATACGGGACTTATTGAATTTTTGTGTTCGGTTGTCACCAAAAGAAATTTTTCTAAAGAACTGATTCAGAAATCAATCATGGATGCGGAAGAAGAAATGTATCAAAACGGAATTGTTGCGGTAGGTGATATTGGAAATACAGCCGACACAGCAGAAGTGAAAAGCAGAAGTAAAATTCACTGGCACAACTTTGTAGAAGTGTTGAGTTTTACGGATCAGCAGGCTGTTAGCCAGATGCAACATTATCAAGATGTTGTCCAAGCAATGCAATCAATCAGCAACACCGGGCAAAGCAGAATAAATACTTCCATTGTGCCACATGCACCATACAGTATTTCTCCTGAAACTTTCAGGATGATCAATCAAGCTACTGCAGGCCAAATTATTTCCATGCACAACCAGGAACATCCGGCAGAAGACGAACTCTATAAGACAGGCGGCGGAGATTACCTAAAACTGTTTCGCATATTTGGGATGGAGACGTCTCCCTTTCCTGTTACCGGATTAAGCAGTGTGCGATCTGTGTTGCCTTATTTTAACAATGGCCAAACCATTTTCCTGGTCCATAATACATTCATGCCTGAAGAAGATTTGATCTGGGTGACTGAATATTCTCAAAAAAACAATTTGAAAATCGTTTATTGTCTTTGCCCCAACGCCAACCGCTACATCGAAAACCGTTTGCCTTCTGTTGAAATGTTGATGAACCACGATGTTTCTCTTGCATTGGGCACAGACAGCTATAGCAGTAACTGGCAGCTCAGTATTGCAAAAGAAATGCAGGTGCTTCTCGAACAATCTTCTTTATCAAAGGAACAACTGCTTCGAATGGCAACTTCCGGTGGTGCGGCAGCACTTGGACTTAATGATTTGTTGGGATCCTTTGAGAAAGGAAAAATGCCTGGCATTGTTCAGATTTCCTCTGATTTTAGTCGTTCTCTTCGTTTGCTCTGATTTAGTTCAGCACTTCTTGAAGAATATGTGTTGATTTCATTTTCCCGAATTCAGAGATATGAAGCGCATAAAAACGTTCAAGTACAGATAATAATTCTTTTCTGATGTTGTATGGAAAATATAACTCAGGTAATTCGGAAGGGGTTCTCACTTTTAGTAATTCTTTTAAAGCATCTGTTACGGGGCCTTCCGTATAGTTTGGATGTAACGGGGCGATATTGGTGAAGATTCCTTCCTGTAAATCAAGGAACGCTTCTTTTTCTTTTATTTTTTCAGCAGGTTGAAATCCAAAGAAATAACTAAGGTGTAAGGAAAAGAATAATGGGTAGTTTGGTATTTCTTCACCGGATGCTGTATCAAGGTGAAGTAGTGTGTCTTCTAGAAATCCGAAAAGGTCCGAGTTGGGTTCCGGTTGTTTAATGGTTTTTTGTGCCAGCTCAATCATATACAGCAGGATGCTGTTTTTTGTCACATCACTGAATAGATGATGATACAAATGTGACCATTTGAATTCTCTTATTCTGTTCAGGTGCCTGAATTCATTGTAGTAAATAACAAGTTCCAGCAGTGCACCGGGCATGAAACAGTTTGCATTGCCAT
This sequence comes from Lacibacter sp., assembly GCA_044342435.1. Taxonomy (GTDB): domain Bacteria; phylum Bacteroidota; class Bacteroidia; order Chitinophagales; family Chitinophagaceae; genus Lacibacter. Next base: position 3,855 of record JBIIPV010000009.1, read on the forward strand.
TTTTTTTTGATGTTTTACGTACGCCCTGAACGATGTATGATTGCAGTCCGAATAATTCGGTATATGCAGTCACAATCAGGCTTGTTTCTCCGTAAGTAACAGTGCGAAGTACAATTGCTTTAGTCTGATGAAGGGTTCCGCCCACTTAATTCTATTTTATAAAAACTATTTTTCCCGCCTTTTTTTCTATTCCGGTATCATCTGTAATCAGTATCAGATACACACCGGTGGCAGGCTTTCTTCCCGTGTAATCTTTTCCGTTCCAGACAGCCTGTCCACCTGCAGCACGTGTTTGAAAAACAAGCCTGCCATTCAGCTCTGTAATTTTTACAACTGCATTTTCAGGAACTCCTTTAATGCCAATTAATCCGTTATAGGAAGAAGAAACAGGGTTGGGAAATACCAATAGAGATTCTTTGTTTTCTGAAACTTCTGTTGCAGTTCCCCTGTAACTGCATATTCCGTTGAAAGTAGAAAAAAAGACCTCTCCGGTTTTGGGATTGATGGCAATGCGAATAATTTCATTGCTGAGTAAAGGGCTGTTTTCTGCTGTAAACCTCAGCAGTACTTTGTCGCCGTCAGGGCTAAGAAGCCATACTCCATTTCTTGTGCCAACCCATTTTCGGTTTCCTCCATCTACGGCTAATGCCCGCACATCTTCATTTTCAAAAAGTTTTCCTGCAAAATTATCCTGTTGAACAATGGGCTGGAAAACCTCACATCCAAAAGACGTAAATACTTCTCCGGGGCATTGAATGATGCCGATTCCTTTGTCAGTTCCCAGCCAGATGAATCCATCTTTGTCTTTGACCATCGCATTCACGTAATTCCCGGGAAGATTGCCGTTGTTTTTTCCTGTCTGATACCATTTCCAGCGGTCATCACCAGTATTATCTATCGAGTTGCCATGATTAAAGCAATAGAGACCGTAACCTTGGGGAACCTGAATCCATTTTTGATTGAAATCGTCAATCAGTATCCCGCCGGTCATATTATCGGGGACCACAAAGGGAACAGAAAATTTTTTCCAGCTGCCGTCTGCTTTTTTTACTCCAAAATTTCTGGGTCCGCCAAAATTGCTGAACCAAAGATTGTTATCACGGTCAAATGCAAGTCCTCCGATTCGGTAACTGCCGGGGTCTCCAACAGTTTCTTCAATGTTGCTGCCCTGCTTATAAATTTTAAACTTACTTTCTGTTTCATATTCAATCAATCCTCCTCCGTAAGAACCTGCATAAATTTTCCCACTCACAGGATCTTTCACGATCGTAATGATATCCCGTATGCTGTCCATCCAGCTTAAATTTTTTCTATTGTACGACTTCCATGTGTCATTTTCAAAACTAAAGAAACCGGTTTCATTGAATTTGTAATTCCATGCATCATTCACACTGCCTCCTGCAACGTAAAGTGTGTTTCCTGAAAAAATCATTTCTCCGTCAAGTGGTCCAAACGGAGAATTTAGTTTTATCGTTTGAAAGCTGCCATTTTTGATGATGATTAATCCTTGTTCCACATCTGCTACAAACAATGCGTTTGATTCTTTTGCAACATGATTGGGTCTTACAAGAAAATTATTATTGCTGATGGGTGGAAGCGCAGAAACGGTGTTTGCGTCAATGACAATGATGCGGCGTGTTTGCCAGTTATCAACTTCCTCTGCAATGAAAAGGGCGTCTTCTCCCGCACTGACGCTGATCCAGCGCAGAGCATCTCCATATACGAGGGTCCAGCTATTCCCGTTCCGAACATAAATTCCGTTGTTTTGACTGGCAAATAATTTACCCTTTATGAAATGAACGCTTTTTACAGGCCCGTTCGGCAAGCCGGGAGCGTTGGTGAGGGTGGTCCAGCTTCTGAAATCTTCCAGGTTGCCGTTGCGAGGGGCTACTTTTAATCCTTCGTCTGTTGCAGCATAGAAATTGACCCCATCGGTGGTGCAGGCATACACTTTTGCGGGAGCGGTGCCATTTCCCGGGTACCAGGTGCTGCTTATTTCATACCGGCTCATGTGAACGACAATGATTCCCAGGTTGGTGGATAGGTATGCTTTGTCTCCTTCAAAAAAAACATCATTCACTTGTTTATCGCCCCGTACATTGCTGCGAAATATATAGGGGATGTTGATGATGTCATTTCTGTATAATACATCCAGGTTGCTGTTATTGTAAACAATAAGAAGTTTATCAGAGGATGGATGATACCGGAGTGTTCGTACCCCGATATCATTCAGGCCGTTAATTTTTGAAAAACGTTCAATGTTCAGGTCGTCGGTTGTTACTGTGTAGATCCCAAACTTTGATGACACAAACACTTTTCCGTTTCCTGCAGACACCTGTAAGCTCTGGTTAAAGTCAAGATGTTCGCGCCATTGTCCGAGTGGCTGCAATTGGGCTTTTGCCCAACGTGGAATATTTAATCCGATAAAAAGCAACAAAAAAAAGCCGATCCGCATGATTCAAAATTACTTCTTTACAAAGTAACTGCCTTCCGGGTCTCAATTTCCTGTATCTGTAATTTAGTTGATAATGTGGGGTGATAACAAGGAATGCTGTTTCTTTGCGCTTTTTTAAGCAAAATTCAATCGTATGTGGCAAACACTTGGCAAATGGATTATACGATACCGCGTGTTCGTTTTGCTCTTTGTATTTCTGACAACCGGCATCATGGCCTGGTTTGCAACGAAAGTGCAGCTGAGTTATGAGTTTTCCAAGTCAATTCCCGTAGATCATCCAAGATACCTTCAATATCAGGAGTTCCGACGACAGTTTGGGGAGGATGGTAATTTGATGGTGATAGGCATACAAACGGATAGTTTTTATAGATATTCTTTTTACCAGTCGTTTCAACAGTTACAAAAGCAGCTCAAGGATGTCAAAGGCGTAGAGGATGTACTGAGTGTTTGCTCGGCCGTAAATCTGCAAAAAGACAGCAGCAATGAAAAATTAAAGGCGGTACCTGTTTTTTCTGACTCCATTGATTCACAGGCCGATCTCGACAGTGCGAGCTTCATTCTTTCCAATCTTCCTTTCTACAGAGGCTTGCTTTATAACCCCGATACGAAAGTTTATATGCTTGGGGTTAGCATCAGCAAAGAGTTGCTCAACTCAAAGGAAAGAAACAGGGTTGTTGACGATATCGTAAAAAAAGCTGAGGCTTTTGAAACATTGCATAAGACTGAAGTTTACATGAGTGGTCTGCCCCTAGTCAGAACCGTGATGAGCACCCGCATTGCAGATGAAATGAAGATGTTTCTGCTTGTTTCCGTGATTCTTTCCGGATTCATCCTGTTGTTGTTTTTCAGGTCATTCAGTGCTACGATGATCAGTATGGCCGTTGTGGGGATGGGGGTGATATGGAGTCTTGCAACCATCGCATTGTTTGGGTATAAGATCACCATTTTGAATGCGCTGATCCCGCCGTTGATTGTTGTAATCGGCATTCCGAATTGTATCTATTTCCTTAATAAATTCCATACGGAGTACAGAAAGAATTCTAATAAGCAGGAAGCCCTGGTGAATATGGTGGGCCGGATGGGGATAGTCACATTGTTCTGCAATATTGCGGCTGCTATTGGGTTTGCCGTTTTTGCACTGACACGCAGTGTGATCCTGAAGGAGTTTGGAGTGGTGGCCGGAATTAACATCATGGTTTTGTTTTTCCTTTCATTTCTTTTTATTCCGGCTGTTTTAAGTTTTTTACCTGCACCGAAAAAGCGTCATATCCGATATCTCGATAATCCGCGCCTGAACCGTGCCTTGATGCGCATCGAAAGATGGGTATTCCTTCACCCGAAATATGTTTATGGTGTATCGGGTGTGCTTGTTCTTGTTTCCATTGTAGGGATTTTCAGACTGAAAAGCGTAGGGTTTATCGTTGACGATTTGCCTAAAACAGATGTCTTATATACGGATCTCAAATTTTTCGAAAAGCATTTTTCGGGGGTGATGCCGCTTGAAATTGTGGTTGATACCAGGAAAAAACAAGGGGCTGTCCGTCAACTTCAAAATCTCCAGAAAATTGATTCACTCGTGCAGTTTCTAAATGATCGTCCGGAAATGGGCAAGCCACTTGCCTTAACCGAAGGGTTGAAATTTGCGCGCCAGGCTTATTACGAAGGAGACAGCAGTATGTATGGCCTGCCCACTGATTTTGATCTCGCTTTTCTGGCTTCTTACTTGCAAATGAAAGGTGATACTACAGCGAAAAAAAACCAGCTTGGCAAGTTAATATCCAGTTTTACCGATAGTACGCGGCAGCGAGCCCGGATCAGTATCAATATGGCGGATGTGGGTAGCGACAGCCTGCCGCGCATACTCGAAGCAGTACAGCGTCGGGCAGAGGAAATATTCAACAGAGACAGTATTGAATACGCCGCAGAAATAAAAGCAGCCAAACCCGGTGAAATAGATTCCTCCCGACTTAAAAGAAAAGCCGACATCCAGTTAACAGGAACAAGCGTGACTTTTCTGGAAGGAAGCAGATTCATTATCAACGGTTTAAAAGAAAGTATTTTCTGGGCATTTTTACTGATTACCCTTACAATGCTTTATCTGTTCAGGTCTTTCAGAATTGTTATCTGCTCTCTGATTCCCAACCTTATTCCGATGCTCATGACAGCCGGATTGATGGGCTGGGTGGGCGTGCCCCTGAAACCCAGTACTGTTCTCGTTTTCAGCGTAGCCTTGGGGATAGCCATAGACGTAACCATTCGTTTCCTGATCAACTATAAGCAGGAGTTGCCTCGTTACAACGGCAGGATAATACCAACTGTCAAACAAACCATCCGTCATACTGGCATCAGCATCATTTATACATCACTTGTATTGGTTGCAGGGTTCATCATCTTTTGTTTTTCAAATTTTGGAGGAACTCAGGCGCTTGGCTGGCTCACCTCGTTCACTTTGCTGACGGCGATGGTAACGAACCTGATTTTGCTGCCGGTGTTGCTATATACAACATCTCCTGGTAAAAAGAAAGGCCTCCCACAGAAGGGGGGTTGAGCCTTGTTTTTAAAAAAAATTGCCATGTAAACATTTTGTTAACAAAACACCTTATTTTCGTGAACTGAAATATTTGAACCTGATTAAAAGTCAGGGTCTTTTATTCTAATCATCCAATAAAACAAACTTGAGTATGAGAAAACTTGTATCCCTGTTCATTTTGCTTGCCTTCTGCGTTGTGCAGACATGGGCGCAAGACAGGACTATTACCGGAAAGGTAACAGATGAAAATGGTGCACCAATTTCCGGTGCGTCTGTATTGGTTAAAGGAAGTAAAACCGGTACAACTACAAAAGCAGATGGTTCTTTCTCTTTGAACGTGCCTGCTAATGCCAAACAGCTTGTAGTTTCCGGAGTAGGATTCGGCTCCTCAACAATCAACTTGGGGGCATCCAATGCTGTTACCGTGAGCTTGAAAGCAAGTGCCGGCGACTTAACAGATGTAGTTATTACCGGATATTCAAGAGTTAAAAAGTCTGAATATGTCGGGGCTGCATCCAAAATTGATAAAAAGGCGATCGAGTTAGTACCAGTCGGATCATTTGATCAGATTCTTCAGGGTCGTGCTCCCGGTCTTCGCGTATCTGCAGGATCAGGACAGCCTGGTGCATCAGCATCAGTACAGATCCGTGGTCCGAAATCCATTTCCGGAGGTTCTACACCTCTGTACGTTGTGGATGGTGTTCCTGTTGAACAATCAGTTTTCCAGAGCTTGAACCCCAACGATTTTGAAACAGTGGATGTATTAAAAGATGCAAGTTCTGCAGCTCTCTACGGAAGCCGCGGTGCATCCGGGGTGATTGTAGTAACAACAAAGCGTGGCCAGAAAGGCACTACGAAGTTGAGCTATCGTCCTCAAATAGGATTTACACAACCAGGTGCACAGAAGTTTGATATGATGAGCAGCTCTGAGGTTCTTCAGTTTCAAGAGAACCTTGGTCGACAAATATCAGGTATTTCACTTCCAGGCTGGAGATTTTCACGCAACAACCCTGCTAATGCCGGATTGCCTGCTGCAACTTTAACTTCTTATGATCGTATTCTTGATAGTTTGAGAGGAAACAATGTGAACTGGGCTGATATCTTTCAGCGCAGTGGTCGTTTCCAAAGCCATGATCTGAGCTTATCAGGTGGTTCTGACAAAACAAGATTCTTTCTTTCAGGTGCATATTATAAAGAGCAAGGTATCGGCGAGCGTTCTGATCTGACTCGTTATACGCTTCGTTCAAACATCGACCACACAACAGACAAGCTGACTGTTCAGTTTAATAACACAATCGGTTACAGTGAGCGTAATTTCATCGAGTCTGAAGGTGGTATTGCACTTGCAAACCCATTTGCCGCTGCATATCTCGCACTTCCCTACGATCCGCTTCTTTTGTCTAATGGTAGCGTGAATGTAGGAGCCGGTAAGGTAGGTGGAAATGCATATCAACGTATCAGAGACATCAAACGCTATAACAACCAGTTAAAAGCAACCGGAGGTGTTTCGCTGAACTATGATTTCACAAAGAACTTCTTTGCGGGAGGTAATGCGGGTTACGATTTTCGTGAAACGCAAAATACTACTTTCCTTCAGCCTGGTTCATTTACTGCAACTCAGCAGGCATTCCCTTCATCAACTGGTTTTTACAATGATGGATTCAGCCGTTTCTTCCAGGCCAATATGCGCGCTTATTTAGGATATAAAGCAGCTTTTGGTAAAAATGATATTCACAGCATCAACTTCACTGCAAATGCTGAAAATATTTTCAGAAGAACAAAAAACTTCGGATTTACAGGATATGGCATCAATACAAAGTTGCCCAATACGCCTGCAGCCATCACACCAGGTACGGTTGATAACCGTTTGATTCCTGCGATAAGTGGTGGTAAATCTCAGCGTGAGTTTGTATCCTTCTTCGGTATGTTGAAATACGCTTACAGCGATCGTTATGTACTGGATTTAACAGTTCGTCGCGATGGCACTTCGATCCTGCCAGTTGATAACCGTTTTGCAAACTTCTATGCAGCAGGTTTCCTTTGGAACACACTCAATGAAGGTTTTGCCAAAAATTGGAAATCTTTCAGCACACTTCGTATGCGCCTGAGCTATGGTAGTTCTGCTAACGCTGAAAACTATCCATTCGGTGATTTCGGTTATTTCCCGCTTTATGGTTCCGGACAGTATGCCGGTCTGCAAACACTTGTGCCAACAACGCCGGGTAATACAGCAGGTACTTGGGAATATACAGATAAGGCCAACCTCGGTATAGAGTTTGGATTGTGGAACGAAAGACTCTTTGGTGAAATCAATATCTATAATGAGATCACTCGCGACATGTTCATCACCCAGGGTGTTCCCATCGAAAACGGAAGTTCATTTACTTCTGCTCAGATCAATGCAGGTAAAATGCGCAACCGCGGTATAGAAGTAAATCTTTCTTATGATGTTATTCGTAAGCGTAACTTAACATGGACTGTATCCGGAAACTTCGGTTACAACCAAAACGAAATCACCAGTCTCGGTCAGGAAAAAGAATTCCCTTCAGGAACATCTATTGTTCGTGTAGGACTTCCTCTCGGAGCTCACTACGTGAACAAATGGGGCGGTGTTGATGCTGCTACCGGTGCTCCGCTTTACTACACCAAAGACGGAAAACTCACAAACGTGTTCAGCTCTGCTGATCAGTTGGCTGAGTTTGGAACATATTTTGCTCCATGGACAGGTGGTTTCAATACTTCTTTAAGATTTAAAGGATTTGACATCGCAGCTTTCTTCAACTTCCAGGCACAGTTTTCACGTTTCAACAACCAGGACTTCTTCCAGTTAAACCATGCTTTTGCAATTCAAGGGTTTAACCTGCGCAGAGAAATGCTGGACATGTGGGCGAAGCCGGGAGATGTTACAAATATTCAGAGCCCGCTCTTCCAACGTCAGTTTAGCAGCAAGGATGTTCAGGACGCTTCTTATCTGCGTTTCAGAAACCTGCAAATCGGATATACACTTCCGTCTGCTAATCTGAAAAATTCAAAAATTATACGTGGATTGCGATTCTATGTTCAGGCACAGAACCTGTACACCTTTACGAACTGGACAGGCTTCGATCCGGAAGATGATAATAACGTAGCAGCATACGAGTATCCGCTGCCCCGTACTTTCACTTTTGGATTTAACCTGGATTTCTAATGCTAAATATCAATAAGAATATGAAACGTATAAATATAAACATTCTGCTCGCCGCTTCTCTTCTTTTCGGGATGCAGGCTTGTAACAAATCCGTTGATCTGTTTCCGACAGACAACATCAATGAAGCAAACGTGTTTCAAACTGTAGCTGACTTAGAGCAAGGTCTTTATGCAGCCTACGGTTCATTGCCAGGTGAAAACGATATGTATGTAAATGCAATCGTTGCTGATGAAACCAAGATTTCAAATGAAAACCGTGGTCAGGGTCAGTTTGAATTCAAATGGCAATACGTTCCTGCGCAGGGAGGTTCAACAACCAGCGCATGGGTAAGCTACTACTACGTGATCGGTTTGATCAATAAGGAACTGGCTGCTTTTGATAAAGTAGTTCCAAGAAATGCAACAGAAACAACTACGAAAGATCGCGTCAAAGGAGAATTACTTGCATTGCGTGCATTCGCTCATTTCCAGTTGTTACAGAGCTATTGCGGAAAATACAATCCAACTGCTTCAGGTATTCCTTATACAATTACATCTGATATCGGAGCAAGACCTGCTCGTCAGCCTATCAGCGAAGTAATTGCCGGTATTGAAAAGGATCTCGATGCTGCATATAACTCAGCAGTACCCGATGCTCCTGCAGTAACCGGAACTGCCGGTGTGATTCGTCTTTCCAAATCTGTGATTGCAGGTTTCCGTGCACGTGTTGCGGTTTACAAAGCTTCAGGCCTTACAGGTGCTGATGCAACTACAGAATGGAACAAGGCACTTACCAATGCAAATGATTGTATTACGAAGAGTGGCAAAACGCTTGCTACAGGTGCTAATTACGCAAATATCTGGTCTGATGACAATGAAGCAGAATTGCTATTTAAATTACGAAGAGCCGGTACCAGTGTGGGTACATTGTGGCAAGACAATAACGGAGACGTTTTCTTCGAGCCTTCTGAAAAATTAAAAGCACTGTTCAACCGTACAACTGATGCACGCTTTGCTGCTTTCTTCCAGGTTGATCCTACTGCTCAGGACACTTGTTTGGTGAAGAAATTCTTTGCCAGCAGCCGTGGACCGAAAATTGTTGACGTTAAGATGATGCGCTTATCTGAAATGTATCTCATTCGTGCTGAAGCGAAGGCTGAAACAAACGATCTGCCGGGTGCAGCAGCTGATTATAACCTTCTCCGTCAAAATCGGATTACTGGTTATACAGCAGAAACTTTTGCTGATAAAACAGATGCCATCACTAAGATTTATAATGAGCGTGCGCGTGAATTGTGTTTTGAAGGCTTCCGATTCTTCGATCACATAAGAAGAGGTGTCGCCATTACACGTCCAGCCGCTGATGTACAAAGTACTGCTTGGCAAAATCTGCCTGCAAGCGATTATCGCATGCTGTTCCCGATTCCGCAGGCTTCAATCCTGGCAAATCCAAATATGGTTCAAAACCCAGGATACTGATTAGTGATAAATGATTTTTAAACTCATAAACGAAACAAAATGAAATCCATGTTTAAATTCCTCACGCTGATTTTACTTGCAGGTGTAGCGATTACAGGA
>JBIIPV010000192.1:0-3624 GCA_044342435.1 Lacibacter sp.
CCCTATCCTTTCAAGGAAAAACACATCATGGTATTGAATCAAATTCTTTCTCAAAAAAATGCAAATACCAAAGTAGTGATCGTAAACGGAGAATATTTCAGCTGGTATGGGAGCCGACTGACTGATGCAGCAAACTACCTGAATAACCTGATCAATTCACTATGTGCATGAAAGAAAAATATCAACATTTAGCACATTATCTTTATTTAGTTCCGCTTTTTTTCGTGATTCATATTGGCGGGCAGTTTGCAGACTCCATTCCTTTTTATCAACTGCTGCTACTTGCTTTGATTTACATTTTTTGTTTTTTAATCATAAGAGCGGGCTTTCATTTCCTTTATAAATTATATTGGAAAGCATCCCTGTTTACTTTCTCATGTCAGATCATCTTTTTTTTCTTTGGCGACTTCCATCTTTATCTTAAAAAATATGTTCCAAGTGTATGGATCAGTCAGTATCGTTTTTTGTTGCCCCTCGTTCTCCTGATGATCATAATTAGTTCCATTAGTATTTTCAGATTAAAAAGAAAGCCTGTCCGATTTATTCTTCTTTTAAATACACTATTCTTACTTTTTGTTGTTTCTGATCTTGTTCGTTATTATATCCTTCATGCTTCGAATAAAATGAGTATATCTCATATACCGGGAGAAGATGACAAAACAGAATTCATTCACAAGCCTTCCATCTATTTGCTTGTGCTAGATGAATATGCCAGTTCTTCTTCTCTGAAAGAAAGATTTAGTTTTAAAAATGACCTCGACAGCTTTCTGGTTGATCATAAATTTCATCTAATAAATAACAGTCAATCAAATTACAACTTCACACCATTTTCTATTGCTTCGTTACTTAATTTGGCTTACCTGGATGGATTTCAGAAAGAGAAGATTGGCTCTGATGACTATCAGCAAATTTTATCGTTGATAAAAAGAAACAAGCTGGTTGAAATTCTGGAGGGAAACGGTTATTTGATTCAGAACAGATCGATTTTTGATTTTGAAAAACAACCCGCTTACAGTAATTCTCCTTTTCTTCCGGAAGGTCTCTCTATTTTGAGAAATCAGACGTTTTTCAAATATATCTATCATGATATCGGGTGGATACTGCTAAAATACCGGAATGTCTTCTCCGGATTTTATCAACATACTGTGATGCAAACAAAACATCATAACGAGAATGTAATACAAGAAATTCGGAAAACGGCTTCATCTGAAAAAAAGCAACCTGTATTTATGTATGCACATTTAAATATGCCACACCCACCCTATTATTACGACAGCCTTGCAAGAGAAAGACCAGTTGACTCCATTGTTTATGAATTAAAAAACAAAATTGAAAACCCGGCAACCTATCTCTCCTACTTAAAATATACAAACAACATCATCAAATCACTCGTGTCATACATACTCGATCAGGAAAAAGGCAATGCCATCATCATCGTTGCGGGAGATCACGGATACAGATCACACATAACCAATCAACAACATATGTTCTCCAATATGAATGCCATTTATATCCCACAATATTTGAATTCAGATACTCCATCTAATCACATGACCCTGGTGAATGAATTCAGATACATCATTAATACTATCAGCCGTAAGCAAATGAAACTTTTAACCGACTCCACGATACTTCTCATTGACGAAAAACCCGAAAACCGCGACAAAAATTGACTGAGCTATCTGTAATTAAGTATCTTCGCAACTCCTTTTAACAACAACATTAATTTTTTTAACAATGAGTAAGTACAGAGCCGGCGTACTTTACGGAGAAGAGCTTGAAGCCCTCCTGAATGATGCGAAAGACAATCAATTTGCACTTCCTGCAGTGAATACCATTGGCACAAATTCCATCAATGCCACACTGGAAACAGCTGCAAAAGTAAATTCTCCTGTAATCGTTCAGTTTTCAAATGGCGGAGCACAGTTTATTGCCGGAAAAGGAATGGCCAATGATCAGTTGCAAGCTAATATCAGCGGAGCCATTTCAGGTGCTTTACATATCCACAACGTTGCAAAATATTACGGTGTACCGGTTGTACTTCATACAGATCATGCTGCCAAAAAATGGTTGCCATGGATTAGTGGACTAATAGATGCCGGAGAAACATATAAAAAAGAAAAAGGCCAGCCCTTATTCAGCTCGCACATGCTTGATTTAAGTGAGGAGCCTCTGGAAGAAAACATTCACACTTCTGCAGAATATTTTAAACGCTTACATGCACTTGGCATGGGCATTGAAATTGAACTGGGTGTTACAGGAGGAGAAGAAGATGGAGTGGACAACAGTGATGTTGAAAATGACAAGCTTTATACTCAGCCTTCACACGTTGCATACGCATATACAGAATTAAGCAAAATAGGAAAGCTTTTCACTGTAGCTGCAGCATTTGGAAATGTACATGGCGTATATAAACCGGGCAATGTGGAACTTCGACCTGAAATTCTGAAAAACAGCCAGGACCATATTGAGAAGGAATTAAAAACCGGACCTAAACCCGTTTATTTTGTATTCCACGGAGGAAGCGGCTCACCTCAACATCAGATTCGTGAAGCTATCAGCTACGGAGCTATTAAAATGAATATCGATACCGATCTTCAATGGGCTTTCTGGGAAGGAGTGCTGAATAATTATAAGAAACATGAAGGTTATCTGCAGGGTCAATTGGGAAATCCTGAAGGACCGGATAGTCCAAATAAAAAACATTACGACCCACGTGTATGGCTGCGTAAAGGAGAAGAAAGTTTCATAAAAAGATTGGAAGTCGCATTTCAAGACCTAAATTGTATCAACCGCAATGCTTAATTGACGGTTTAAAAACTATTTTGCATGGCCAAAAAGCAAGTAGAAGATATTGAGAAAAACCTGACTGGCGATGACCTGCCAAGTGCAGATACAAGTCGCTCCTCCTGGTTTAAAAGAGGTCAGAAGGGAATTCTGACAAAGTTTTCTGAAAAGAAAGAAATACAGGAAGGGTTATGGACTTTATGTCCTGAATGTAAGTTTACATGCCCAAGTCAGGATCTCGCAGATAACCGACATGTGTGCCCTCAATGCAATTACCATCACCGGATTGGAAGTCACGAATATTTCGATATCTTATTTGACGAGCATGATTTTCAAGAGCTGTTTGACCAAATCAGATCGAAGGATTTTCTTGGCTTTACTGATTTGAAACCATACGGAAAGCGACTGGAAGATATTTGGAAAAAAACGGATTTGCATGATTCAATTCGTGTTGGATTTGGCAAGTTGAACGGTGAGAAATTGGTTGTGTGCTGCATGGATTTCGATTTCATTGGCGGATCGCTTGGAAGTGTGATGGGTGAAAAGGTGGCTCGTGCTGCAGATTTCTGCATTGAAAACAAAGTACCCATGCTGATGATTTGCAAATCCGGTGGTGCGCGGATGATGGAAAGTGCTTTTTCGTTGATGCAGCTGGCAAAAATATGTGGCAAGCTTTCACAACTCACCGACTCTAAAATTCCTTACCTCACCTATCTCACCGATCCAACATTCGGAGGCGTTACTGCATCGTTTGGAATGTTGGGCGATATGAACATAGCTGAACCAGGTGCCTTAATTGGTTTTGCCGGCCCAAGAGTGATCAAAGAAACAATTAAA
>JBIIPV010000193.1:0-3618 GCA_044342435.1 Lacibacter sp.
AATCACACAACTGAGCAAAGTGAAACACGGAAACGCCCGCTTTCCGATGCAGTACAACGTCAACCATTTCACATTCGTCAGCGATGAAACCGGCATCGGCAACAGATGGGCCGGATTCTTCACCACACAAGCAGCAGGTGTAGACACCATCTATCAGGTAGGAGAAGAACTACTTCGCAATCCCGACAGAAAAGAACTGGACTCCACACTCCTTTCCTGGAACAGAAACGAACCCGACTCTGTTTATACCTTCAGAATCACGCAAGACAGTGCATATACATTCCCGATCACCAACTATCAGAGCAGCATCCTTGAAACAAGGATCGCCGGTGAAAAAGGACTTGTGACGGAAGTAAACAGACAAGGCCAATTTAAATTTTTGTACAAACTGAATGTAGATGAAAATACCCTGCGCAAAAGAAACATCAATGCCAGGCCAACAGAATACATCAAAAGAATTACCCGACTCGAAAAAACTGCAGGTGCCGATCAAAGCACCAGAACAGATCTTACAGACAGCCTTGCTTCTGAAGAACCGGATGAAATTATTTTTGAAAATGAATTTGAACAAGACAGCTCATTTGTAATTGGTTCAAATGCAGATCAGAAATCTTCAAGACGTCAGGAAGTGTACAGCAGGATGCGTCCGTTTCTTTATACAAGAAAATATTTTGTTGATAACATCACCACCAATTTTATTTCCAATAATGTATTGCTGATTAATCGCTTTCAACCATACAGTGGTGCAAGCGGACCTGTGCAATTGGGAAACAACAATTCCCTGAATGCCATGACTCGTATCGGCGCCATGGAATTTCTTGAAGATTATAAATTCAGCGGAGGGTTCAGAATCAACTATGGCTTTGAAGACAAAGAAGTCTTTATGCGATTCGATAATTTAAGAAGAAGACTCGACTGGGGTGCAACGTATTACAGAATGACTCAGTCAATAGGGCTGATCAGTGGCGGAGGTGCCTTTCAGGCAAAGCAACTCACCAATCTTTATCAAGGCACATTGTCTTATCCCTTTAATGAAGTACAAAGCATCCGTATAAACGCAGGAATTCGCAGAGATGAATTCATCGTCAAAAACGATGACCTCATTCCCGGGTCATTAACAGAACCTAACCGCTTTGAAAATTTCCTCATGGCCAGAGCGGAAATTGTTCACGATAATTCCATTGCACCAGCTGCCAATATCTGGAAAGGCTTAAGAATGAAAGGCTGGTTTGAACTATTCAGTCGCGCCGGCGGTAATTTCAAAGGAACAGGACGCGATACATCCGGTACATTTACTTTCAATGTCGGATTTGATGCAAGGCATTATCTTCCTATATATCGCAATATCATCTGGGCGGTAAGAGGTGCAGCAGATTTCTCATGGGGAAATAATAAATTGATTTATTATCTCGGCGGAACAGATGGATGGTTGATGCTGGGCAACAACCAGGTAGTGCGAAATGGCGTACAGAAAGAACGATATTTCAACACATCGAACAGACCTGCACCTGATCAAAGATACGTATATGAATCACTTGCAGTGAACCTGAGAGGCTTTACACAGAATGTGGCGAATGGCAACAACGCAATGGTGATTAACAGCGAAATCAGGGTTCCCGTTTTTGCAACCTTCTTCAATAAACCAATCAACAATGCCTTTCTGAGAAATTTCCAGATTGTACAATTTGTTGATCTGGGCGCTGCATGGAACGGACGATTCAATAAGTTTGGCAGACCTGAAATTACCTATAACGAACCCGGTAGTCCATTAACTGTTGTGTCAAGAGCACCTGGTATCGGTCCATTCCTTGGCAGTTATGGTTTCGGAGCAAGAAGCACTTTACTTGGCTATTTCATTCGCTTAGATGCAGGCTGGCCGATGAGTGGCTTTTTTAATCAGAAGCCAAAGTTTCACGTTTCTCTCGGGTTTGACTTTTGACAGCCATTCATTTAATCAGATATCCTAATTTGCATTTGGAAAGCTGCAATCTGCAGATGTATTTTTAAAATTGGATGGGAGATGTTCATGAGGAAAATCTTATTGATAGGTTTGCTGCTTTTTTTAGAAGATGATCTTTGTGCTCAGACTAAAATCATCAAAGGAACGATCAAAGATGATCATTCAGACGAACCAGTTCCTTTTGCATCCATCAGATTACCCGGAGAAAGAGGTGGCCTACTAGCCGATTCGGCCGGCAGTTTCATATTTCGGATAAGCAATTTTAAGAAAGGTGACTCATTAACAGTTCAATATATCGGGTACGCAAAATTATCTGCACCAATACCTGAAACGAATACAGATACCATCGAAATCAATTTTCGCCTTGAAAGAAGCAGCATTGAAAAAAATGTTGTCATTAAATCTAAATATGGAAAAGGATGGATTTTGTGGAGAAGGATGGTGAAATATAAACCCCTGAATGATCGCTATCGTTTTGACAACTTTGGATATGAACTCTATAACAAACTGGAGATAGACATCAACCGCATCAATACAGAGAAATTTAAAAACTTCAGACTTCTTCGACCTTTTGGTGAAGTGATTGAAAAAACAGTTGACAGCACAAGCGAGGAAAAACCATTTCTCCCTGTATTCCTCACAGAAACTATTTCAGATTATTATTACCAGAAAGATCCATTGAGAAGAAGAGAAGAAATCAAAGCCAGCAAAACTTCCGGCATCAAAAATGAAAGCGTACAGAAGCTTCTGGGCGGGATGGACCAGGTAGTGAATGTATATAATAATTTCATTCTTGTTTTTGATAAAAGATTCATCAGCCCGATTTCAGATAATGGGGATGCCTTTTATTACTACAGGCTCACTGACACACAATACATTGGCGGTAAAAGATTTTTTCATCTTGTATTCACTCCAAAACACAAAGGAGAAAACACATTTGAAGGCGATTGCTGGGTTCACGATACCACCTATGCCGTGCAAAAAATGAACCTTCGCCTGTCGAAAGATGCCAATATCAATTATGTTGAAAAACTCAGTTTGGTACAGGAATACCGAATGCTGGATGATAGCCTTTGGTTTCTGTCGAAAGATAAATTCATTGTAGACATTGCTCCGATAGGCAAAGAAAAGTTTGGTGTCATTGGTAGAAAAACGACGACTTACAGAGATGTAAAAATCAATTCAGGTGAAGTGTGGGAAAGTGTGCGAAAAAATAAAAAACTGGAAGAAACAATTTTAGTGACTGGCGCGTCGGATCAAAACGAAGAGTACTGGAAGCAAACAAGGCATGAAGAACTCGACAAAAATGAAAAAGCGATCTATGCAATGATTGACACGTTGCAGCAGATGTCGCTTTTTAAAAAATACAGCCAGACTGCTCAGTTTCTGGCAACCGGATACAAACCCCTAGGTAAACTGGAATACGGTCCATGGTTTAATGTCATGAGTGCAAATGTGGTGGAAGGATTTAGAACCAGGCTGGATTTGGGAACAAGTTCAGAGTTCAGCAAAAAATGGTGGTTGAGAGGATATCTTGCTTATGGAACGCTTGATCGCAAATTCAAAGGGCGAGCAGAAGTCACCTATCTTTTTCGTAAAAACCCACGCACTCGCCTTTATGCTACCTATGCGAATGACTATGATAACGGACAAGTGTA
>JBIIPV010000194.1:0-3613 GCA_044342435.1 Lacibacter sp.
CGATCACGCAAATCAACAAATGTGATACTGCCGAATTTTCGAATTGTTTGTACCCAGCCGGCGAGCGTGATCTCTTTTCCGTTATCAGCCAAACGCAGTTCTCCGCAGGTATGTGTTCTGAACATAATCAATTATTGGTTTATACTTTTTCTTAGGAAATTTTTGTGTTTCCTTATTTGAACGAAAACAAAGATAATAACTGTAAAGAGAGGAACATCAGTTCTTTCGTATCAATCGTGGAGCTTTTGTTTTTCCTTCTCAATCAACTGATCTGCTTGTATCTGAACTTTTTTTCTAAAGGAAGGCTTTAAATAATAAAGTATATAATAAACAGCAAGAATCATCAATCCCATAAAAAACGGAATCAATGCGATGTTTCGTAAACCGTATAAACCTTCATCGATGTGAAAAGATTCTCCGATCATCCAGGTGCAGTTGGCAGTGATCCAGCATAAAATAGCAAGGTTGTGCAACAACTCCGAAATAATTCTTCTTGTTTGAAAAGTAATCACAATTGCAGCCCCCATCGTGGGAATAATCATGATCATTGCAGGATAATATAATTCCAAAGCCCAGCATGCATCCTTTAATAACCAAAAAAGTATATGCAAATTCTCTACTTTTCTGAAACGAGCGGGGATGGAGTAAATCGGGTGATTACTCATAATGATGCAGTTATTCGGTAAAAGTAATAAAAAAGAAAGGGGAACATCCAATTACAAAAATCAGCTGAACATATCCCTGATTCTTTCAAAAAAACCTTTTTCCCCTTTTTGCGGGTGGGGCTGAAAATTAGGACTGCTCTGTAATTTCTCCAATGCCGATTTTTCTTCAGAAGTAAGATCCTGAGGTGTCCAGATATTCACATACACCATCTGATCACCTTTTTCATAACTCTGAACGGCCGGGAACCCTTTGCCTTTTAACCTGAAAACTTTCCCGCTTTGTGTTCCGGCAGGAATTTTCAACTTCGCCCGGCCATCAATGGTGGGCACTTCTACCTGTGTTCCAAATACCGCATCCGGAAATGAAATATGCAAATCATAAACAACATTCAATCCATCTCGCAATAATTCAGGATGCGCTTCCTCCTCAACCTGAACAATCAAATCACCGGGATAGCCACCTCGCTCTCCTGCATTTCCTTTGCCCGACATGCTCAATTGCATGCCTTCCTGCACACCGGCCGGTATATCGATGGTGATATTTTCTTCTCCATAAACCCTTCCCTCCCCTTTACAACTTCCGCATTTGCTGGTGATACTTGTGCCTTCCCCATTACAAGTTGGACAAGTTGTAACCGTTTGCATCTGACCCAGGAACGTATTCTGAACTCTTCTTACCTGACCGGAGCCACCGCAGGTGCCGCAGGTCTGTATGCTGCTTTTATCTTTCGCACCTGAACCGCCACAAGAGTCGCAGTGAATATATTTCTTCACCTTGATTGTTTTTGAAGCACCTTTTGCAATTTCTTCAAAATTCAATTTGATGCGTACTCTTAAATTACTGCCTCTTGTACCTCTGCTTTTGCCACCGCCACCACTTCTTCTTCCTCCAAAAAAACTACCAAAAAGATCATCGCCGAACACATCTCCGAACTGGCTGAAAATATCCTCCATGTTCATCCCTTGTCCGCCTCCGAAACCACGACCATTGCCGCCAACACCGGCATGTCCGAAACGATCATACTGGCTGCGTTTATCTGCATCACTTAATACTTCATAAGCTTCAGCAGCTTCTTTGAACTTCTCTTCAGCTTCCTTATTTCCTGGATTTTTATCCGGATGAAACTGCATGGCTACCTTCCGGTATGCTTTTTTGATTTCATCAGGAGTTGAAGACTTGGATACTCCCAGTATTTCGTAGTAATCGCGTTTCATTGTTCAATCAGTCTTTATTGGATGCAGTTAAATAATTATTTTCCTACAACCACTTTTGCAAAACGTATAATTTTATCATTCAGTAAATACCCTTTTTCTACTTCATCAATCACCTTTCCTTTCAGTTCTTCATTGGGTGAAGGTATTTCCGTAATTGCCTCGTGTTTATCTGGGTCAAAATCTTCTCCTTTTGTTTCCATTGTTTTCAAGCCGCGAGACTGAAGCGTATTCTTTAATTTATGGAAGACCAAACGTACCCCTTCTTCCTGCTTTCCCTGACGGTTCAATTCTGCCTCTGCACGGTTTGCATCATCAAGTACTTCTAAAAGTGACACAATGATTTCCTTGCCGGCGGTTTGCATTTGCTCAAGGCGCTCTTTTGATGTTCTGCGCTTAAAATTGTCGAACTCTGCAAACAAATACAGGTATTTGTTCTTTTCTTCTTCCAGCTGTTGCTTCAGCTTTTCAATTTCATTTTCCTCAACCTGCTCGTTGAGATGCGTTGTTCCGGCTACATTTTCGTCGGTGTTCAGCTCAGCCCCCATCTTTTCATGACTTTCTTGCTGTGTCGTATTATCTGCCATTTCGTACATTATTTATAGTGAAAAAGGTAAAATTGTCGGCAAAGGTAATTCAGACAAGAATGTTGCCAAGCGCATAACAAAGACATTTTGTCTTGATTTTAGCGGAAAAGAGGATACGGGCTGTTGCTAGATGTTAGTGGCTGAGCTTGATATTCCGGGAAAGCGCCGGAGTTTCCATAAAACCCGCACATTGGATGCAATCTTCGTCAATGGGTTTTTCGATAATCCGGCATTTGTACGACATGCCTATCTGCATATCTTCCGGTAAATCACAGGGGTTTGCTACAGTGAATACATGTTGGTATTCCTTCCAATCCATCCCTAACTCAGAGTATTCGGGGTCCTGAATTTCAAGAATGGTGTAGGCGCAAAAGCTGGCCACCACTTTCACATTAAACTCGTTTTCAGAAGCAAGCGGTTCTTTTTCACAACCTTCAAAGGTGCCGGCAACCAAAAAAGGCACCACCAGCAAAGTGAAAAATAGTTTTGTCATTTTAGTGATTGATTGATGTTCGAAAAGTTACGAATATCTGTCAATAGTTGCTCATTGGTTGAACACAGGATTATTTATTGCTTCCTGAAATTCGTTCCAGATATTTTCAGTGATGTCTGCAGCAGGTAGTATATCATCCAGCAATGCACTCACCTGCCCTATTTCAAGTTCACCTTCCTTTAAATCCCCTTCAAACATCCCTTTTTTGGCACGTGCCCTGCCAAGTAATGCAATCAATTCTTCCTTGCTTGCACCTCTGTCTTCTGCCGTCTGTACCTGTTCGTAAAAATGATTTTTCAATAACCGAACAGGCGCCAGCTGCTTCAACATCAATTTGGTATCCCCTTCCTTGCTGTTAATGACCGCTTCTTTAAAACTCAAGTGACTGCTGGCTTCAATACTTGCAACATATCGTGAACCAATCTGCACCGCTTCTGCCCCCAGCACCATCGCGGCCAGCATCTGACGGCCCGTAGCAATACCGCCAGCTGCAATTACAGGTATATCTACTGCTTTACACACAGCAGGTATCAGCACCATGGTAGTTGTTTCTTCCCGGCCGTTGTGGCCTCCGGCTTCAAATCCTTCTGCAACAACCGCATCACAACCGGCGGCGGCTGCTTTTTGTGCAAATAGACTACTGCTCACCACATGCA
>JBIIPV010000195.1:0-3608 GCA_044342435.1 Lacibacter sp.
AGCGCTTTATTACTGGATGAAAAAATAACGTCCTATATTATTGTAGGTGGGTTGGTGACTTTATTGGGGGTTTATCTGGTGAACAAATCACTGAGAGCAAGAATGGTGAAGAGGGGTTGAGAGGTTATCGGTTCGAATCATAAAAAATCTGCCTTCGGGCGGATTTTTTATGCCGTGGTTCGTGTCCGCACGAAACACATTATTCCGGTTCGTGGAGACACGAACCGGGGCGAGGATAAACTGGCGCAAGTGTTCCGGATTCTGGAGGATCACTGCTTAGCCGTCATCCTGAGCATTAGCGAGATTTATCCCGATTTATCGGGAGGATCTCTCATGCCGTGGTTCGTGTCCGCACGAAACACATTATTCCGCACGTGAAGACACGAACCGGGGCGAAGGAAAAACCCGGGGCCGCCTACGGCAGACCCCGGGTTGGACAAATTATGAATCAAAAAAAACGGGTAACGCAGAACCGCTAACTGATAACGGACAACCGAAAACAGCTAACCCCTCAACAACCTGTCATATTCTTTTTTCAACTGTTCAAAACGCAATAGTGCCTTCTTCACTTCCTCCTCTAATCCATCAGCTCGTTTGAGCTGCAGATTACCCGGTGCTGCATTCTGACCAACAACCCCGGCATACAATTCACTGATATCACTGCGCAATCGTCTGATCTCTCCGGTTCCTTTCACAACCGGTGGCACAAGATCAAGACGCAATTTTTCAAGTGCATCAAAATATCCCTGCAATGATTTTTTTTCTTTTGCATTTTTCGAAGAATCAATTGCTTTCTGAACAACCTGTTGCTTTTGCATAATGCTGTCAACAAGCAACGAAAGTTTTTCACTCATTGCATAAAGCTTCATGCCGGTCTGGTATTGCAACAATCGATCTGCATTACTGAAATCCTGATCTGTTGCATCATGAACAAATACCAATGGATGCAAATATTCTTTTCCGTTCAGTTTCATCTTCAGAGAATACGTGCCCGGCATCACCTGCATCCCCACAAAAGCCGACTGCTCCATCTGACTTCCACCCTTTGCTACTTTTGGCGGAATGCCCCGCTGATTCCATATCACTTTGTTGTACCCTTTTCTGTTGGATGGATTGAGTTTGTTAACGAGTTTTCCATTCTGGTCCACAATTTCCATTTGAATGCTGTTGGCACGCTCGCGTAAATAATATTCAATGGGGGCTAAATTAACTGAGATACCTCCATTCCATTCTCCGGATGCATTGGGAAAACTTCCTCCGTATTTGCCATTCGACAAAACAATCGGCCGATCATTCAAAAACAATACATCCTCATCTCCTTTGATAGTTGACAATGTTCGAAACGGCGTGATATCCGGTATCACAAGAATACCTCTGCCGTGCGTAGCCAATACTAGGTCGTTGGTTTGTGATTGTATTTGAATATCTCTTACCAATGCATACCAGGGCAAATTGCTTTTCATACGAAACCATTCTTTCCCTCCGTTCAAAGAGATAAACAATCCCATCTCGGTTCCAAGAAAGAGTAAATCTTTCTTTTGTATGTCTTCTTTGATTTTATGTGCAAAGCCTGTAAACTCAGAGCTCTCCATCTTCATCCAGGTTTTACCCATGTCCTCACTCTTTGCTACATAGGTTTTATGATCACCATAAGTATGATTATCGAATGTGGCATAAACAATATTTCTGTCGTAACGTGAAGGCTCAATGCTGCTCACCCATGTTCCCGCGGGAATACCGCATGCTGCATATTTTGCAGATACATTGATCCAGTTTTTACCTCCGTCTGTTGTATATTGAATATTGCCGTCATCCGTACCCACCCAAATCAGATTTTCATCCAGTGGTGATTCGGCAACAGTAAAAATGGTACAATGATTTTCAGCGCTGGTGATGTCCATGCTGATACCTCCACTTTTCTCCTGTTCCTGTTTCTTTTTGTCATTGGTTGTGAGATCGGGAGAGATTTTCGTCCAGTTGGCACCTCTATCTGTACTCTTATACAAATACTGCGCCCCTGTATAGAGGTTCTTCGGATTTTTTGCACCAAGTACAAGCGGTGTATTCCAGTTGAAACGAAGCAATTCATTGCCCAGTTCCGACTGCGGTTTAATACCTACGCTTGTGCCATCGCTGATGCGGATGCGAAACATATTTCCTCCCTGGTATTCAGCATAAGCAATATCAGGATTGAGAGGATCGGGTTGTACCCAGAAGCCATCTCCTCCGAACAAACTTTTCCAGTCGCCATTCAATACTCCTCCGGGTGCCGTGCTCGGTGCTACCCAGCTGCCATTGTCTTGCAAGCCACCATACACGCGATAAGGATTTTGATTATCTACACTCACGTGATAGAATTGTCCGACCGGCAGATTATTGACAAACTTCCAGTTGGCACCACGGTCTAAACTGTAATACACCCCACCATCGGTACCCAGATACATTTTATTGGTGTTGGAAGGATCAATCCACAAAGCATGATGATCGCTGTGTATCCATCCCCCATCATTGCTCGCTTCCGCAAAAGAAAAACCACCATCACTCGAATAGGCAAAACTGAATGCTGGTCTGTAAACACGCTTCGGATCTTTCGGATCTATTTCCAGTGTTGAAAAGTAGAAAGGGCGAGAGCGGATATTCGCTGTTGCAGAAAGTTCTTTCCAGCTTTCACCTCCATCAGAAGAAATATATAAACCGGTATTTTCACTTTCTACAATCGCCCAGAGGTTTTGCGGAGAAGAAGGCGCAAGGGCAAGAGCAACACGACCGAATGGTTTAGCTGGAAGTCCTTTACTCAACTCCTTCCATGTTTTACCCCCATCTATACTTTTATATATACCACACCCCTTTCCACCGCTATTGAACGAATAAGGCAAACGACGAAACTCCCAGGTTGTTGCATAAAGGATGTTGGTATTTGATGGATCAATTTCAACATCTGCCACACCCGTTCTTTCATTGATATATAAAATTTTTTCCCAGGTTTTTCCGGCATCGATCGATTTATATAAGCCGCGATGTTTGCCATCACTCCATAATGGACCTGGAGCAGAAACGTAAATGATATTTGAATTAGATGGATCGATCAGCACTTTAGAAATATGTTCAGTGCTGTCGAGCCCGATCTTCACCCAGTTGTCTCCTCCATCCGTTGATTTGTACATACCATCCCCAATAGAAACACTGTTTCTCATATTGCTCTCACCGGTGCCTACATAAATGGTTTTAGGATTTTTCTGATCAACGGCCATGGCTCCGATTGACTGATTGTATTTATCGAAGATTGGTTTAAAAGAAAATCCGGAGTTGGTTGATTTCCAAACACCGCCACCTGCGGAGCCAACATAAATGGTTTTACCGCTGTCTTTCTGTATACCTACGATATCGGTAATTCTTCCGCTCATCGTAGCAGAACCAAGATAGCGCGCTTCCATCATCCCAAAGGTGGAAGCATTGATGTTGTTTTGCGCAAGAACTGCAGTTGTTGCAAATAAGCAAATAACAGATAAAATTGAATTTCGCATAACGTTTCTTATTTAAAAAGAGAACCCCGGTTTTGACCGGGGTTACAAAGTTTTAGGAAATTAGTTTTCCGGTTTGAAAAGTGA
>JBIIPV010000196.1:0-3597 GCA_044342435.1 Lacibacter sp.
CATGCTCTGAACAAGCTTTTCATCTTTGCGTATGGCTATCCATGCAAGGATTAAAAAAACAGGTACGGCAAAACTAAATACAGCAGTAAGACTTACGGTTCCTTCCTTGAAATTCTTTGTTTGTAAAAAGAAATAAATGATGTTCAGAATCTGTATGATCAGCCCTGATAAAACAATCAACATTTGCTTTTTTCTGTTTTTGTAAAAGAAAACTGAAAGTACAGTGCTTAAGATCACAGCAACACAGAGTAAAAGCAAGAGAAAGTGCGACTGTGCGTTTAATTCAATAAAAAGATTGTTGTCTTTATTGCCTGTATAAAACGGAAAGAAAAAACTTGCAGTACTAAAGCCGGCTGCCAGCAACAGCCACAAAGTTTGAATGCGTTGTATCATACAATAAAATTAACCTAATTCAGGATAAAGAGGATAGGACGACATCAATGCACTTACTTTATTCTTCACGCTGCTGATCACTGATTCATCATCTGTATTCATCAACACCCGGTCAATTAATTCCACCACGGTTTCCATCTGAGCCTCTTTTAGTCCGCGGGTTGTTATAGCCGGCACACCTACCCGAATACCACTTGTAACAAATGGTGATTTGTCATCATATGGAACTGCATTTTTATTGAGTGTGATGTGTGCTTTGTCGAGTGTTTCCTGGGCTTTTTTGCCGGTGATGTTTTTGTTACGGAGATCAATCAGCATCAGGTGATTATCAGTGCCATTACTGATTAGTTGATAACCTCTGTCAACAAATGCTTTTGCCATGGCCTGTGCATTCTTGATAATCTGTTGTCCGTATGCTTTGAAATCTTCAGAGAGAATTTCCCCAAACGCAACCGCTTTCGCTGCAATCACGTGCTCGAGTGGTCCGCCCTGCATACCCGGAAATACCGCCAGATCCAATAGCTGACTCATCATCCTGATATTTCCTTTCGGATCTTTGATTCCAAAGGGATTTTCAAAGTCGTTGCGCAACGCAATAATTCCGCCACGCGGCCCACGTAAGGTTTTATGTGTGGTAGATGTAACAATATGACAATGGTCAAATGGGTCATTCAATAATCCCGATGCGATCAATCCCGCAGGATGTGCAATATCTGCCAGCAACAAAGCGCCTACTTCATCCGCTACCGCACGAATACGTGCATAATCCCAATCGCGGCTGTAGGCAGATGCTCCGCAAATAATCATTTTTGGTTTCTCTGCTCTGGCTGTGGCTTCGAGTTGTTCGTAGTTAATCAGCCCACTTTCACGATCTACTCCATAAAAGAAAGCCTGGTACACTTTTCCGCTGTAGTTGGCCGGACTTCCATGCGTAAGGTGTCCACCCATGCTCAGGTCGAGTCCCAGAATTTTATCACCTGGTTTTAAGCATGCGAGAAATACTGCTGTATTGGCCTGAGCACCACTATGTGGTTGCACATTGGCCCAGCTCGCATTAAACACTTTTTTCAATCGCTCAATGGCAAGCGTTTCAAGTTCATCAACCACCTCACATCCGCCGTAATAACGTTTGCCGGGGTAACCTTCTGCATACTTATTGGTTGCTACACTTCCCATTGCCTGCATCACCTGCAGGGATGTGAAATTTTCGGAAGCGATGAGTTCAATGCCGTTACGCTGACGTTGTAATTCTTTTTGAAGGAGTTCGAAAACTGCGGGATCGTTTGCCATATTGTTGTGGAATTAGAAATTCGCGCAAAAATAGGAAGCAAGTTCGAGTATCATCGGGATGTTTTTTAATTTTTTGCACATTCTGATGCAGGTCATTCCACGCTGCATGAAATGTGGTACTTTCGCAGGCTCTTAGTAGTAGTACTTTTTGAATTAGTCGAATAGACTGATCATAAATTCTACAGGTCTATATACCCGAATAAATGAATCAGAATAATCTGTTGTTAAAGAATTCGGTTTGTAGGTCTTAAAAAAAATAAACAATGAAAGCAATCATTCCCGTTGCAGGTGCCGGAACCAAATTGCGACCACATACTTACACACAACCTAAAGCACTGATCCCTATTGCCGGTAAAACAGTACTTGCCATTATTCTGGAGCAGTTACAGGAAGCAGGCATTCAGGATTTTGTGTTTGTGCTCGGATATCTGGGCGATAAAATTCAGGATTATGTGAAGGACAGCTTCCCGGGAATCAATGCAGAATTTGTGTATCAGAATGAAAGGCTGGGTCTGGGGCATGCGGTTCTCTTAACAAGAGAAAATATAAAAGACGAGGAAATAATTATTGTGCTTGGCGATACGGTTTGTGAGTATGATGTGAAGTCGGTTGTAGATGCGCCTCAATCTGTTTTAGGGATTAAGCGAGTAGATGATCCGCGTTCTTTTGGTGTAGCGGAAATGGATGAAGAGGGAAAGATTCTTAAAGTAGTTGAGAAACCACAGATACCCAAAAGCAATATGGCGCTTGTGGGGATTTATAAAATCAAAGAGTCTTCGGTGTTGTTCGACTGCCTGGATAGCAACATGAAGAATGGTGCGACTTC
Organism: Lacibacter sp.; assembly: GCA_044342435.1. GTDB lineage: Bacteria > Bacteroidota > Bacteroidia > Chitinophagales > Chitinophagaceae > Lacibacter. The sequence continues at coordinate 2,510 of JBIIPV010000196.1, forward strand.
ACACGACGAGTTTAATTTAACGGATGCGCTGGAATGCATGATTGGGAAAGGAATATCCTTTCGTTCATTTAAAGTGCTGAACTGGTTTGATTGCGGAAATAAAGAATCCTTATTGGAGTCGAATGCAACTTTGCTGAAGAAATTTGGAAATTCTGTATCCGAGCAGCATCAGTTCGATAATGTGATCATCGTGCCGCCTGTGAGTATTGGTAAAAACTGTGAAATAAAAAATTCGATCATTGGTCCGAATGTATCCATAGGAGATCATACTGCTATTGATTCTTCTATTATCAAAGAATCCATCATCGGATCTTATGCAGATTTGGTGAATATAGTTTTAGAAGACAGTTTAATTGGCAGCGATACCGAGGTAAAAGGAGAAACGCGTAGCTTAAATATTGGTGATAATACAGAGATTGATTTAGGGTGATATCAGTTATCTGTTATCAGTTGTCTGTTGTCTGTTGTCAGTTGTCAGTTGTCGGTTATCTGTTGGTTCCTTTGTTTCTCGATTAACCAAAAAAGACCAAGCTCCGTAGGAGCGAACTATTTGTAGGAAGGAAATTTTAAAAAAGACCAAGCTCCGTAGGAGCGCCCTATTTGCAGAAAGGTGATTTTAAAAAGACCAAGCTCCGTAGGAGCGCCCTATTTGTAGAAAGGAAATTTTAAAAAAAGACCAAGCTCCGTAGGAGCGCACCGTTTCGGTCAGCGAATAACGAATATCGAACAAAGATTTATGAATTTTTCCAACAGAATTACAAAGCTATTTAACATTGAGAAGCCGATTATTCAGGCGGGGATGATATGGGCGAGTGGTTGGCGTTTAGCCGCTGCCGTTAGTAATTCAGGCGGATTGGGTATTATTGGAAGCGGCAGCATGTATCCGGATGTATTGAGAGAGCACATACAAAAATGCAAGCAGGCAACGGATCTTCCCTTTGCCGTGAATTTGCCGTTGCTGTATCCGGACATTGACAAGCACGTGCAAACCATCATTGAAGAAGGGGTAAAAATCGTATTCACGAGCGCAGGTAATCCCAAAATACATACACCAGTTTTGAAACAGCATGGTATCACGGTGGTGCATG
>JBIIPV010000198.1:0-3554 GCA_044342435.1 Lacibacter sp.
CTGCATCGGAAAACGCGCGTTTCCGTGTTTCACTTTGCTCAGTTGTGTGATTTGTTTGAATTCTGATTTGTTCCAGTTGTCAACAAGGAATACGTTGTAAGGGTGATTGGGGAGCACGGTATCGCCGGATGGTGCTTCCGGAGAAGGGCGATTGCTGGAAAAAAGTACGCCGGTTTTATTAGGAAATGCAACAAACGAAGCATCGAGGTCATCAAACACATCATTGGTGATTTGCTCAGTTTGTTGTTTGTCAATTTTATAAATATAAATATCGCTTTGTCCGCCTTTCACTGCACTCAGCAACAATGTGTTTGCATCCAGCATGTGCTGCACGTCATTGACTTGCTCAAAAGGCAATGCTTGTCCGTTAAGAATCATTTTTCTTCCTGGTACATCGTAAATACGTAACAGCAATTGTCCTTTTTCCCAGGTGATGATAGAGAGCTTAGTGCCTTTAGGATCCCATGCCATCATCGGATAATTGGGATTCGGTTTTTCCTCCAGGTTTCTGATTCCGCTTTTCCAAATAACTCTGCGGTATATAAAATTTTCATTTAAAACAATTCTGGTAACACCTCTGTGGTATTCGACAACTGCGTACGTGGATGATTTGGGTTGAGGACTTGCCTGGAAACGGAAATAATCTTTTTTGGTGATTTCAACCGGTGCCGCCACTCTTCCGCTTGGCACATCTCTTCTGCTGCGGATGTCTTTAAAATACTTATCCTGATTGTAAGTCATGAATTCTTTCAGGACTATTTTCAGTTTTTTCTTGCAGATGGTCTGTGTTGCACGATTTACATTTTTATACATCCTGCTTAAGTAAAGAAGGTATGTCACATTTTCTCTGCCGTATTTTTCTTCTATATAATACCAGAAAGCGTGTCCGGCCAATCCGGGTTGTTCAAAAGCAAACTGGTAAAAATTTTTATAATCATAACCCAGCATTGCACTCTTTAATGCATTGTCGTTTTTGGTGCTCCAGTTTTCAGCCGCATACATGATATATCCGTCCGTCATCCATTTGGGAAGATCGAGCAGTGCCTGATTCTGCGCAAACTCACCGAGGTCGTCGCCAAAGAGAAGTGTCTCTACCAGCACCCTCGCTATTCCTTCTCTTATTTGTCGTCTGAGATCCAGATGATCACCGTTAAAATAAATAACCATCTTGTTGTTCACCAGTTTTGTCACTCCTCCGCTGTTAGGCCAGTCGAGCCCTATGCCGATATTCGATTGCTTGTAGTCGTTGTAATGATTGTATAGTACAATATTGATTCTGCGCTGAACACCGAATTCAATGAATTCTTCCAAAGAAGGCAATTCTTCTTCGGCTGCCTGTGTAACAAATTTGGCTAGTTCAAGTCCGTTTTGGTTATAATGAACGTTGAAATTTGGACTCTGATAGTAACTCCATTTAAACCGGTTGTATTGAACGCGGTTTTTCCCATATTCCACCATATTGACCTGTGCACTGCTGAAGTTAAAAAGAAAGAGGAAGATAACCAGGCAAGCCGGCAGGTGTGTACTACGTTTCCCGTGAATTCGCATAATTTCGTATTAGCCCGGATTTCTTAACAAAGAAAGAAATCGGGTTATAAAATTACAACAAATCAACCCATGTTTCAGATAAAAACTTTCATGTTCAGTCCCATTCAGGAAAACACTTATGTGTTATATAATGAGCAGAAACTGGCAATCATCATTGACCCCGGCTGTTATTTTGAGGAAGAGCGTGAAGAGTTAGCTCGTTTTATTGATGAACAACACCTGATGCCTCAAATTCTCTTGAATACACACTGTCATCTGGATCATGTTTTTGGGAATAAATGGGTTCATGAAACTTACGGCCTCAATCTGCATTTGCATCCGGCAGAAAAACAAGTGCTGGACTTTGCGCCTGCCAGTGGGTTAATGTGGAACTTGCCTTTTGACCAGTACAATGGTCCTTTCATTGAATTAGAGCCGGGTAAAAATATTCAGCTTGGTGATGACAGGCTTTCGATTTTATTTACCCCTGGTCATTCGCCCGGGCATGTTTGCTTTTATTCTCAAGCACAACATTTTATCATAGGAGGGGATGTTTTATTTAAAGAAAGCATCGGAAGAACGGACTTGCCGGGAGGGGATTATGATACCCTGATAAAAAGTATTCAGCAGGAACTACTGACTTTGCCTGAGGACACAGTTGTTTATTCAGGACATGGACCAGCAACACAAATAGGTCATGAGAAAAAATACAATCCTTTTCTTCAGCGTTGAAAAAATCTGCCTACAACAGGTAGTTTTCTGAATTCTTCTTTTTCGGTACGCAGGATGACTAATAGAAAAGCAAGGCATAAACCAAGAGAGGAAAGATGGAGTGCCCATATTGATTTTATGCGCTCTCTTAGAATATAGTAACAAAAGAAAAGTGAAATCGTGATGAAGATATACAAAGCGATTTTTGTCCATGGATAAGACACAGGATAATATTTCTGACCCAATACTGCAGATACAACCATCATCCATCCGTAACAACATACAGTTGCAGTAGCACAGGCCCAGTAGCCCCAGTGTGGTATCAGGCAATAATTCACAACAACAGTCACAAGAACACCTGAAATAGTAATCCATGCACCAATCAGGTTTTTATTTGTCACTTTATACCAAACAGATAAGTTATAATAGATGCCGAGAAATATTTTGGATAACATCAACACAGGCACTATAAGCAGTCCGCTCCAGTATTCAAGGTGTGTACTGCCCATGAAATATTTCCATATATCGAGAAAGAGGGTGACACCTAAGAAGCAGGCGCAGCAGGCGATAACAAAAAATTTCAGGATGCGGGCATAGATCTTAGGCGCATCTTCGCTGGACGACTGGCTGAAAAAAAAGGGTTCAGCTCCCATTCTGAAGGTTTGTATGAAGATGACTATTAAGACAGCCAGTTTATAGTTGGCACTATAGATTCCGATTTGCGAAAGCGCTTCTTCTGTGCTGCCGGAATGTAGTTTTAGCAGCATGAAGCGGTCAATCATTTCGTTCACCATTCCTCCAAAACCAACAATAAGTAAGGGCCAGCTATACTTCATCAGCGTTTTCCAGAAAGAAAGGTTCAGCTCCCAGCGAAAGGACGTGATTTCGCCGGTCAGTAAAACCAGCGTAATGATGCTTGCAATCAAATTTGCAATCAGAACATATCCAACTCCGATGTTCGGATCATATACATCTGACCAAAAAGTGCCGGCGCTGCTGTTTTTACAGAAATAAAGGAAAAACAAAACAAATCCGATGTTGATGATGATGTTTGATGATTTGATGAAAGCGAATTTGACCGGTCTGCCGCTGTATCTGAGTTTCGAAAAAGGCAAAACGGCGAAAGTGTCAAATGCCACAATCAGCAACATCCATCTGATATATTCAGGATGTGAAGGCATTTCAAGAAAAGAAGCAATTGCATCACTTGAAAACCACAATACAGAAGTGATCAGCAGTGTAGAAATCAAAATAGAACTGAAGGCAGTATTATAGACTTTCTTTTCCGGTTCTTGTTGTATAAAGCGGAAGTAAGC
>JBIIPV010000199.1:0-3539 GCA_044342435.1 Lacibacter sp.
TAAAATCAGCACCGGTCTGGAACTCAGATACAATACTCCTTTTAAAGTAAATGGTTATTCTCCGCTGAACGGCCAGTTTTTTTATCAAAATGATACGACTGTTCGTAACAGACCTGATATTGCTTTGTACTGTAACACATCTATCAGGCGTATGGATTTTTTCATAAGGGTAGAGAATCTGAATGCATTTCAATTCTCCCCGGCAGGTTTTTTCAACAATAATTTTGCCACTCCTTTGCAGCCTGTACCGGGTGTTTATGCCAGATTGGGGATCTTTTGGCGCTTTGTTAACTGAGCGAATGTTGACGAAGGATCCGTTTTGCCTTAAATTTGTATGACCATGCGCAAAATCTTGATTGGACTAATTGCGGTATTTTACCTGACCTGCTCAGCAGGCCTGGTGGTGAATTTTCACCATTGCATGGATCAACTTGCTTCAGTTTCTTTTTTTGAGGACAAAGACCACAAAGACGGGAATTGTTCACGATGCGGAATGGATAAGAAAGAATTCGCTTGTTGTAATGACCAGATTGTTTCTTTAAAAATTGAGGATACGCATCAGCCCGCAAGTGTTATTGATTTCCCTTTCGTTCTTTTTCAGAAAATTATTTATTACAAAGAGGATATAAGTAATACCTATTCACATCAATCTGAAAAGATTTTCTTCAAGGAAAATGAATCTCCGCCAAAGTCGCTTTCAAATAAGCGGTACAAGACACTTCGTGTTTTCAGAATCTGACAGCATCTAAGATTAGTTGGTTGAAATCATTTGTCATAAAACAGATGATTGTTTATTTATAGTTTGAGAATTCAAAACATCTTCATCTAAATACTATTTAACATGAGAACTTATATTTTATCTTTTTTATTTATTCTTTCCGGTGCGATAAACGGAACAATGAACGCGCAGTCAACATCAACAACCTTTAAAGTTTGGGGCAACTGCGGTATGTGTAAGAAAAACATAGAAACAGCAGCAACAACAAATGGAGCTTCATCTGCAAGCTGGGATCAAAAAACCAAAATGCTGACCGTTTCGTTTGATGCACAAGCTACTACAGTACAAAAAATTCAATCGGCCATTGCTGATGCAGGGTATGATAATGAAGGAGTGACTGCTCCTGATGCGGCTTATAATAAATTGCACGGCTGTTGTCAGTACGATCGCAAGAGCGAATCATCTGGTTCTACGGAGAAGGGTTGTTGTGTCAAAGACGGAAAATGCAAAGGTGGTAAAGCGTGCTGCAAGAAATCCGGAAATAAGGATTGCTGTAAAACAGCTTCCTGTGAAAAAGACGGTGGTTGTTGCGCTGATTGCAAGTCGAAAGAAGCGGGCTGCTGCTCCGGTAAATCAAAAAAAGAGTGCAAGGGAAAATGTGAACATCGTCGCTGATTGATAACATAAAATAACCCGGCCGGTTGATGTGTGATTTTACTCATACATGACCGGTCGGTTATTCTACAGAAATTATTTATGCGTACCATATTATTGGTGTTTTTTCTGTTTGTAGAAATTATTTCTACAAGCGGGCAGATTAAACATGCATCAATTCAGGCTGCAGGTTTAACCTGCGCCATGTGCAGCAATGCGATTTATCAATCACTTTCTTCTCTTTCATTTATCGAAGAAGTGACACCCGATGTTGAGCATTCTTCATTTGAAATACGCTTTAAGTCTGATCAAGAAATACATCCTGTAGCAATGAGAGATGCTGTGGAGGAAGCAGGCTTCAGTGTTGCTCAATTCAGCATGACCATCGGATTTAATCATCTCCAGCTTTCATCAGATCATATTTTTAAAATCAGCAATCTTACATTTTACGTCATGAAGGGCGAAGGCATCATCTTAGATCAGGATGTGGAATTTGTTTTTCTCGATCAAGGATTTATGATAGATAAGCGGATGAAAGAGTTGGAGTCTGAATTGGGTGTAGTCTTAAGAAAGAAGAAGAAAAACAATGAACCGAATAAGTTTAGGGTAATGATTAAAAAAGACAGGTAACATGTTTCGTCATTTCTTCTTTGTGTGTTTAGTTCTTTGTGTTTGTTTACAGCAAGCATACGGACAGGAATTATATGTATTTACAAATCCTGCTTCTAATCTGCCGGCGCGTTCAATTACAATCAAAGCATCGGCTAAATCCCTTGTTTCTTATCATAATTCTGAAAGAGAAAACCGGTTCATGGGCGAGATACAGGCAGGATTAAGCAAAAACTGGATGGTGAGCGGAGGAGTCAGTTTTTCTGATATGTATTTTCAGAAAGGTCAGCGTTTTGAAAGCTACAGACTCTATACAAAGTATCGGTTTTTAAGTAGGGATGATGTGCACAGACATTTCAGAATGGCGGCATTTGTCAGTGGTTCCTGGTCGCGCAACCCACTTGTTTATCAAGAGCTTTCTATAGAGGGCGATAACAATGCAATACAAACCGGGTTGATAGCCACGCAGTTGATCAGGCGATTGGCGCTATCTTCTACTATTTCACACGTTTCACTTGTCGGGAATTCTTCACAAGTTGAATTGGGGTTTCCTTTTTATAGAAATTCATTGCAGTATAGTTTCTCCGGCGGATATCTTTTTTTTCCATTGAAATATACTGATTACAAACAGGTGAATTTGAATGGGTATTTAGAATTTATTGGTCAGTATGCTCCTTCGGCCAAAGCAGGTTTTGTTGATGCAGCGCCCGCAGTTCAACTTATTTTCAACAGCACTACCCGTGTAAATGTTGGTGCGAGATTTCAAATTGCGGGAGATTTGCATAGAATGGCAAATCAGTCGCTTTTCTTTTCTTTAGAACATACAATGCTGAATCGGTGGAAATGAATAGCTGATTCGTTCGTTTTTTCCCTAGAAGACATATATTTGCCTAAATATAAATTTAGGCATGTCTAAATATCGCTGCTCACTTAAATTTATTTTATGGGTTTGGATATATTTTCTGCCTGGAATTAAAGTGTATCCGTGTGCAAATGATCATGTGTTCAAATCAGATGAATGTTTGAATGATACAACTCGCCTTCAACTTACAGATACATTACAGGATGTTGTAGTCAGCGGTAATTTTCGATCGATCAGTAAAATCAATTCTATTCTTCCGATTGAATCCTATTCTGGCTCTTTCTTTAAAAGGCAACTGGAGCCGGATGTTTGGTCTTCCTTATCAAGGGTGAATGGTGTGTTGCCTCAGACTACCTGTCAGGTTTGTAATACATCTTCTTTTCGTTTAAATGGATTGGATGGACCCTATACCTTGGTTTTAATAGACGGAATGCCAATTGTAAGTGCGCTTTCTTCGGTATATAGCTTAACAGGTTTGCCGCAGTCGTTGATTAAAAGGGTAGAAGTGGTAAAAGGTCCGGCTTCTGCTTTGTATGGGAGTGAGGCTGTTGCAGGAATCATCAATCTGATCACCAAAGAACCAGGTAAAAAAACGGAGTTGGATATTGTTCATACCTCCAGCACTTACCGTGAAGCAACCACAGATCTTGGCATGCATTTTAAAATAGGAAAATCATCCTCATTACTTGGGCTGCA
>JBIIPV010000200.1:0-3537 GCA_044342435.1 Lacibacter sp.
CCCATCAGTTCATCATCATATACCATTTTCTGAGCACCTTTATCATTGGGGGATGCTTGAATAAAATACCAGTTTCTAAGTAACTGCATCACATTGTGATACCAGTTGATGTGGCTTTCCAGAATTTCACCGCTTCGGGGATCATGCACGTTAGGGCCGCTTGCATTTTGTGTTTCCGATGGCTTATAAACAATGGCGCTGAACCTGGCATCTTCCAGACTCCAGGTACTATCCTCTTCTTTGGTGGGTGCAATCCGTCCTTGAATGGCATTTTTAAAACCTGCTTTTTCAAAAGCAATCTGCCAGTCGTTGACGCCTTGCATCAGATAAGGCAACCATTTTTTTGGTGTTGCAGGATCAATATAAAAGATGATGGGTTTTTGTGGTTCTACCAGAATACCTGCTTTGTATTTTTCAACATCTTCAGGTTTAGGCTCCAGTTTCCATCGAACAGCCATTTGTATTCTTTTGACACCTTGTGGGTTGGCATCGAAGTCGGTATAATCCCTTGTAAAGAAACCTACCCGCGGATCAAAGTAGCGTGGGCGGGATGGAGTTGCAGGCAGTAAAACCAAAGAGCTGTTCAATTCAATCGTAAAACTGCTGGCTCCTTCTGCTGAAGAGCGGCTGTAAGTTTTGACTGTCTTGATTTCCATGTTGATGGGGTAGGATCTAACTTCCTTGATATATGACTTGTCAACCTGGTTTGATCCCAGCTGAAAACCTGTACGAACCCTGGTATTGAAGAAAAGAATATCATTCTCAATATTGAGGAAATCGGTGACATCTACCACAAGTGGGCGGCTCGTAGAGGATGAATCTCCGCCAAGTGCTTTGATGTCAAAAGACTGTACAATGGGTTGAAGATTCGAATTAACCACTGCTTTATACATGCCGTTGTCATCACTACCGCGCTGATCATAAGAAACGCGAAGGATAAAAAGTTTGTTATTCGGGCCTTTTTGCAACCTGATGACGTTGTTGTTTACAATGTCTCCGGCATAACCTGTAAAACCATTGTTTAAACCGGTAGCTGATTTTGAAATCCTTGTCACAATCAGTAAATCTCTTCCTATAATAGAATCAGCTACTTCCCAATACCATTTATCATCAACCTGATGAACAGTGAGCAGTCCCTTTTCTGTTTTGGCTTTATCGGTAATAATTTCGCGATAAGGCTTGATGCCGGTTTTGCCCGGAGGAATGTTATTTGAAACTGGGGCATTGGTCACTGTTGGTTGGTTGCCGCCGGATTTCCCTTTCTTTTTTTGTGCAGATGCCGGGAAGGCACCCAAAAAACTAATGACTGTAATTAAAACGGTGAAGCGCTTGAAGTTCATAATTAAGAGATTGGTTTGAATTGGATGAATGGTTGATTGATCAAAACTCTTTCTGATGAATCATATATAATCATGATCAGAACAGCTGCGATGTTAAGAAAAAGTAACCTGAATAAAACCTAAAAGTTAACAGATGTGGTGAAAAAAAGTTTGAGCGGTATTATTTCAGAAAAAAAAACCTTCAAGAACTTTGTAAAAAAGAATATTTCCTAAATTGTGCCTCACTTTGGTGAGTTCAAAAAAACCTGCCAATTCATCTATTTAATAAAAAAAATGTATCATGGCTGCAACTAAATCAACAGCATCTGCAACGAAAAAAGGAAGCAACATCATTTCCTGGATCGCCCCACTGGCTTGTATTATTGTCGGGTATTTGATCTGGAGATATTATCTAGGTAATGCATCAGGATTTGAAAATCCGGATACCAACACGTTCTTCTGGCCCGAGCACAAAAAACCTAAAGATGCGATGGCTCGTGTTTACGAGGGTGGTATCATTGTTCCTTTTCTGATCGGTCTTTTCCTGATGGTGTTGACATTCTCTGTTGAGCGTCTGATGACTATATTGAAGGCGTTGGGAAGTGGAAATGTGTCTGATTTTGTCAGAAATGTACAATACAATCTCGCTAATAAAAACATTGACGCAGCCATTGCAGCTTGCGACGGCCAAAAAGGATCCGTTGGAAATGTGATGAGAGCCGGATTGCTCAAGTATAGAGAAATGACCACTGCACAGGGGTTGGATACAGATCAGAAAGTAATGGCTATTCAGAAAGAAGTGGAAGAAGCGACTGCGCTTGAATTGCCAATGCTGCAGCAGAATATGGTGTTTTTATCCACCATCACTTCCCTGGGTACCCTCATCGCCCTTTTGGGAACAGTACTTGGGATGATCCGTTCTTTTGCCTCATTGGGTGCGGAAGGTGCTGGAGGTGATGCTTCTCAGCTGGCTGTAGGTATCTCGGAAGCCCTGTATAATACTGCGCTGGGTATCGGTACTTCTTCTTTTGCTTTGATCATGTACAATGTATTTACAACCAAAATTGATTCCATCACTTTTGGAATTGATGAAGCAGGGTTTACTCTGACCCAAACATTCGCTTCACAGTATAAATAATTTTGTGGCTGTTTGTGGAAAATCAACAGCCAATACATCTAATGATTAAATGCGTTTAAATGCCTAAACTTCAAATAAAAAAGAAGAGTACCTGGGTGGATATGACGGCTTTTGTGGACGTCTCCTTCCTGATACTTTCCTTCTTCATGCTGGCAACCAAGTTCAAGCCGCCGGAAACTGTTACCATCGAAAACCCGAAATCGGTTTCGTCTGAAAATGTGGCTGAAAAAGATGTGTTTAAAGTGTCGTTTGACAAGCAAGGCCGCTGCTTTATCAGTTTTAGTACAGATGCCGAAGCAAAGGGAAGGATCCTGAATATGCTCAAAATACTTGAGTCGCAAAAAGGCCTTACTTTATCCAAAGAGGAAAAAGCAAACTTTGTAAAATATTCTGCAGGCGGAGTTGGTGTTCCTTTTTCACAGTTGAAATCTTTGCTGAGTTTGTCAGAGGACCAATTCACTTCTTTTCAGCAACCGGGTATCCCCATTAAAGATACCAATGATATTCAGCTCTATGACTGGATCAATGCCTTGCTGGTGGGAAATGACAACAGAAAGCCGGCAAATGTCATGCTGAACGGGGATAATGCAGCCAATTATCCCGAGTTCAAAAATATCCTGACTGCATTCAAAAGAAATAAAGTTTATTCTTTCAAACTGATTACGGCTCAGGAGCAAATTCCTTCAGGATCACCGCTAGAAAAATCGCGCGGCAAAAAACCTTAGACAATTTTAAATTAACAGAATATGGGAGCAGACGTAGATAGTGGCCAGGACCATGGTAAGAAGGGTCCCGGCGTCAAAAAGCAGAAAAAAGCATCAGCTAAGGTGGATATGACACCAATGGTGGATTTGGGTTTTCTGTTGATCACCTTCTTCATCTTCACAACCACCATGAGTACACCCAAAGCTTTTAAGCTGAACGTGCCCGTGGATACGGAGAAACAAGAGGAGCAGACCGAAGCGAAAGCATCAGGGGCTTTTACTATCCTTCTTTCAAAAGACAATCACGTGTATTATTACGAAGGACAGTTATTGCCTGATGCTTCCAATTTCAAGTCCACCAATTTCAAAGAATTAC
>JBIIPV010000201.1:0-3532 GCA_044342435.1 Lacibacter sp.
CAGGAAAAATTTTCCAAGCGCCATTGTGATTACTGCAATTGGAATGGAAGCGCTGACGGTTAATCCGGCTTTCAGTGCCAGATAAACTGTTGATGCACCGAAAATGATGCCAAAAGCGGAACCCACTAAAATACTTTTTAGGGTTAGCTCGGGCATCTTTGAATCATCAGATACAAACGGACGGAAAGTAGATTTTGACATATGGCAATCAATTTGGAATTGAAAGATAAAGAAACCCGGCTATAGGCCGGGTTCTAATTGTATTTTAAAAAGAAAAAATTTATGCTGACATATGCATCATCTTTTTCAATTTAGGTGTGAGTGCAAAAAGCAAAACTGCTGCCACGCCACACAAAATAACAAACACCATAAAAAACTCAAATAAGTTATGAATGGTGTAGCCGGCAAAGGTTGGATAGTGAATCGAAATTTTATTATCTGCCAGGAATTTTGCCTGTTCTGCGGTGAGTGCCACTTTATTCTCTAGGACAGCACCAAGGTCAACCCCTTTTTCTGCGGCTTTTTTAAACTGTTCTCCGGTTGCAGGAAGTATTGATCCTAAGGTGCCTGCAAGGGCATAACCAGACGCGTTTGACAGAAAGAATACACCAAATAAAAGAGAACTGAAACGTTTCGGAGCAAGTTTCCCAACCAATGAGAGTCCGATTGGTGATAAGCATAACTCGCCAAAAGTCTGAATTAAATAAAGCAAGACCAACCATTTAATGGCAAGTAAACCTGTGTTTCCAATGTCTTTCACATTGTGAGCGATAATAAAGTAACTAAGTGCAATCAGGGCGAGACCAAAGGCTTGTTTCATAGGGGAAAAAGGCTCCATATTTTTTGCTCTCAGTTTGTCCCATAGAATGCTGAAGGGAACTGCAAACATGACAACGAAAATCCCGTTAAAAATCTGAACCATAGATGGAGGCATATCCCATCCGAAGAAATTCCGATCCGTCTGATTATCTGCTATAAAAGTGAGGGATGATCCGGCTTGCTCGAAAGCAGCCCAAAAGAATATAACAAAGAAAGAAACGATATAAATAACCAGGATCCTTTCAGTTTCAACTTTTGTCAGTGATTTATCCGTGAGAATGAGTGCTGCGAGTGTGAGGCCACTTCCGTAAATAATGGAGTAGATTACATTTTGTCCAAATACAAAATAAAATAAACATGTAAGTGCAGCAAATGCAACCAAGCTTAGGGCCAGTGACGTATTAGAAAATTGCGGTTTTTGGGATTCTCCTTCTTCGTAATCCGAAGAACTGTTTTTGCTTGGCTTCCCGCCAATGGCGTTACCATCTGGGGTTACCACGTATTTATCCTTCAGCAAGTAAAATGTGATCGTGCCCAGAATCATTGCTATACCTGCACTAAGGAAACCCCATTTGAATGCAAACACGTCGCGAACTCCTTTGTCATTAACGACATCCCCAAGAAAAGGGCAAATAAATTGTCCTAAAAAAGCACCCACGTTGATGCCCATATAAAAGATGGTAAAAGCAGTATCAAGTTTATTTTTCTGCTCTTTGGGATAGAGCGATCCCACCATGCTTGATATATTCGGCTTGAAAAAGCCATTTCCGAAAATGATTAAACCTAGAGAAACATATAGGAGTATTTTGGCAAATTCCAGATTTGAGGAAAAGATGGAGGCGCTGACGAATAATAAAATCTGGCCGGCAGCCATAAGTAATCCTCCCAGCATAATACAAATTCTGTTTCCCAGAAATCTGTCCGCAATGAATCCTCCCAGCATTGGCGTTAAGTAGCAAAGACCAAGGAAACCTCCATAAATCAGAGAGGAGTCTTCTTTGCTCATCATGAGTGAGTTCACAATAAAAAGTGTTAACAGGGTACGCATTCCGTAGAAGTTGAAGCGCTCCCACATTTCTGTGCCAAACAAAACCCACAAACCTTTTGGGTGACCTTTTTCCGCAATCGTTTTTTCCATAATTCTTTTTTGAATGAGTAATTGGAGAGGTTCGAAAATAAGGATTAATTGCTTTCATTATCATGAGAAGCTTTTTCTGAAATAAAGAATTCATCCGTTAATTTCGGCCCCGTAAAGACCCAATCATACAAAAATGAATATTCTCATCCTTGGTTCCGGTGGACGTGAACACGCACTCGCCTGGAAACTCTCACAAAGCCCACTCTGTCAACAACTTTATATCGCTCCGGGAAACCCCGGTACGGCTCAATGCGGCATCAATGTCAATTTGCCGATCAATGAAGACTTTGAAATAATAGAAGCTTTTTGTCGCGACAAATCCATTCAACTCTTGGTCGTGGGCCCGGAAGAACCCCTCGTGAAAGGCATCACCGATTATTTCAGGGAAGCAAATCGAAGGAATCCCTTTGCCAATGGATGGCTGGGGATAATCGGCCCTTCCGCCTATGCGGCTCAGCTGGAAGGCAGCAAGGCCTTTGCCAAGCAGTTTATGCAGCGACATGGCATTCCTACAGCTTCCTACCGAGAATTTACATCTGAGCAATATGAAGATGCTGCTGTTTATGTGGCATCACATACACTACCGATTGTGCTTAAGGCCGACGGACTTGCTGCCGGGAAAGGGGTGCTCATCTGCCAAACCCACGAGGAAGCACTTCTCGGATTGAAGGAGATGTTGCAGGAAGGAAAGTTTGGAGCTGCCGGTAGTCAAGTTGTCATTGAGCAGTTTCTTACCGGGATAGAGCTTAGCGTATTCGCTCTTACAGATGGGAAAGACTATGTATTGCTTCCTTCAGCCAAAGATTATAAGCGCATAGGGGCAGGAGATACAGGGTTGAATACAGGAGGGATGGGAGCGGTGAGTCCCGTTCCTTTTGCAGATGATGTATTTATGAAAAAGGTGGAAGAGCGCATTGTAAAACCGACCATCAAAGGCATTGCATCCGAGAAAATGGATTATACCGGGTTTGTGTTTTTCGGACTCATCAAAGTGGGAGATGATCCCTATGTCATTGAATACAACTGCCGGATGGGTGATCCGGAGACGGAAGCAGTGATGCCCCGACTTCAAACTGATTTGGTACAGTTGCTGAAAGCTGCTGCAGAGCAACGGCTTGCAGAGATGCAAGTGGCCTCTGATCCTCGTTTTGCTGTTACCCGCGTGGCGGTAAGTGGGGGCTATCCCGGAGAATATAAAAAGGGATTTGTGATTGAAGGGCTGAAAAACTCAGATCCGAAAACCCTGGTGTTTCACGCGGGCACGAAAGCGGAAAACGAACAGATTGTCACTCAGGGTGGTCGGGTGTTGGCTGTTACAGCTTATGGTGCTTCCGTTGCCGATGCAGCAAAGACAGCTGCGCTTTCATTGGCAAATATTCATTTTGAGGGGATGTATTACCGACCGGATATCGGATATGAATTTCTTTAACTAACGGTGAAGTGTAAACGAAAAAAATACCAACTTTCGCTCTGTTATTGTCCTTCAGATTTTTAAAAGTTTTCAACATTTGAGAAAAAGGGGCTGAAAAGGGCCTTTTTGGCCATCGGGAGCTTTGTTTTTTCCAATTATTTCTC
>JBIIPV010000202.1:0-3529 GCA_044342435.1 Lacibacter sp.
CGGAGAAGATTGAAAGAAAAAATCAATTGAAAGTTATTAGTTTTAATGATGCGAAAAAACATCTGTCTTTTCTTCTTCCTATTGTATTCAATTGCGGGATCTGCACAGCACTCCGAATACCTGAAAAATATTTTTACTGATCAGTCCGGTCATGCCTTGCCGTATCGTTTATTGCCACCTGTTCATATAGAACCGAATGCTTCATATCCGTTGATCATATTTCTTCATGGATCAGGGGAAAGGGGAGATGAAAATGAGCGACAACTGATTCACGGTGGAAAACTATTTGCCGACAGTTTGCGTCGGATTAATTATCCTGCTTATGTATTGTTTCCGCAATGCCCGAAAGAAATGGCCTGGTCATCAGTCAACATCGATACTTCCCGATATCCACTCATTCTTTCCTACGATTATCTATCAGCACCCGAATGGCCGATGACGGCAACGAATGAATTGATTGAATACCTCTCAAACAATTACCGGATTGATAAATCCCGTATTTATCTATCCGGACTCTCTTTGGGTGGCATGGCTGTTTTTGAATTTGTATATCGCTACCCGAATCTGTTTGCTGCTGCACTGCCCATTTGTGGAGGAGGCAATGAAAAGCAATATGATAAACGTGTGCGTTCAGTACCATTTCGTATTTACCACGGAGATGCTGATAAAGCAGTGGATGTGGAAGAATCGAGACAAATGGTGAATAGATTGAAACAACTTAGATGTAAGGTAGAATATATCGAATACCCCGGGGTTGGGCACAATAGCTGGAACAATGCCTTTGCCGATCCGGAATTTCTAAAATGGATGTTTCAGCAAAAACGAACTAAGAGCAAATAAATTTCTGCAGTTTGGCTGCTCCTCCCGATTACGGTAATTTTGCACACCTCCTTCAAACAAAAAATGAAGTGAATTCAAAATAAAATGAGCTCACCCAAACGATATTTAATTACCAGTGCACTTCCATATGCCAACGGACTAAAACATGTTGGGCATCTGGCGGGGGCCTATATTCCCGCTGACATCTATACTCGTTACCTGCGTGCCCAAAAAAGAGATGTGGTGTTTGTCTGCGGCAGCGATGAACATGGTACAGCCATCCCAATACAGGCAACGAAAGAAGGAACTACGCCTCGTGCGATCATTGATAAATACCACGAAGCGATGAAGCAGGATTTCGAAGACCTGCAAATCAGTTTCGACATTTATCACCGCACCAGTGAACAACTACATCACGAAACAGCGCAAGAGTTTTTTAAGCATCTCCTGGACAAAGGCGAACTTGAAACAAAAGAAACCGAGCAGTTTTATGATGAAGAAGCAAAAACATTTTTGGCCGATCGTTATATCAAAGGAACTTGTCCGGCCTGCGGCAGCGACCGTGCTTTTGGTGATCAATGTGAAACATGCGGAAGATCGCTGAGTCCGGATGAACTCGTAAATCCGGTCAGCACCCTTAGCGGCAAATCGCCAGTGAAAAGAAAAACAACTCACTGGTATCTTCCATTGGGAAAACACGAAGACTTTTTAAGGAAATGGATTCTCGAACAACATAAAGACGACTGGAGAGCAAGCGTAGTTGGGCAATGTAAAAGTTGGATTGATGGAGGTTTGCAATCGAGAGCAGTTACCCGCGATCTAGACTGGGGCATTAAACTACCGATTGAAGGCACAGATGGAAAAGTATTGTATGTATGGTTTGATGCGCCAATTGGTTATGTAAGTGCCACGAAGCAATGGGCAATTGAGCATCAACGCGACTGGAAACCTTATTGGTATGATCAGGATACACAGCTTGTTCATTTCATTGGGAAGGACAATATTGTTTTTCACTGCATCATCTTCCCCATTGTTTTAAAATTAAACGGGAATATTCTTCCATCCTTTGTTCCTGCCAATGAATTTTTGAATCTGGAAGGAGACAAGATGAGTACCAGCCGCAACTGGAAACTCGACATGCGGGATTATATCAATGATTTTGTGAAGAAAGAAAACGGAGGAGCACAATGTGTGGACATGCTTCGTTTTTACCTTACGCAGATTGCACCTGAAACCAAAGACAGTGAGTTTATGTGGAAAGGATTTCAGGAGTCGGTGAACAGTGAGCTCGTTGGTATTTTCGGGAACTTCATCAACCGCACCTGGGTGCTGATGCACAAACTTTGCGGAGGAAAAGTACCTAAACTGCATGAGGCAATTATAGATGAAGAAGATCTTCAGTTAGTTGATTCCATTCAGCAAGCAAAAAATAAAATTGAAAGTTTGCTGGAAGGATTTCATTTCCGCGATGCATTGTTTGAGGTGATTGATTTGAGCAGAAAGGGCAATCAGTACATGCAGAAGAAAGAACCATGGATCGTGGCGAAGCAAGTGGCAGAAGACTCTTCTGCACAATTAAAGATCGACAACACCCTTCATTATTGTTTACAACTTTCTGCGAATCTGGCTATTCTCATCAATCCGTTTTTGCCTTCTACAGCAAGAAAACTATTGTCTATGATGAAGGTGGTGGAGAAGATGCTTGATTGGGAAAATGCAGGAAAATTAAAACTATTAAGTACGGGTTATTCGCTGCGAGCACCGGAACTTCTGTTCAGAAAAATAGAAGACGAGGAGATAACATACCAGATTGAAAAATTAAAAAAAGGATTGATGCAAACACCAATAGTTGAAAATAGCGCCAACACAGAAGATAAAGTTGTAACAGTAAAGCCGGAGATTCAGTTTGATGATTTTGCGAAGATTGATTTGAAGGTTGGTACAATTAAAGAAGCCATTAAAGTACCAAAAGCAGATAAGCTGTTACAATTGAAAGTAGATCTTGGCTTTGAAGAGCGCACGATTGTGAGCGGCATCGCTTTGCATTTTCAACCGGAAGATATAATTGGAAAACAAGTTGTTGTTGTTGTTAACCTTGCTCCTCGTAAAATGCGCGGTATTGAAAGCAATGGGATGATTTTAATGGCTGAAGACAAAGACGGCAAGCTTCGGTTCGTGAAACCGGAGGAAGCTGTTGCTCCGGGGTCGGGAGTGAGTTAGGGGTTGGTTGGCTGTTAGCAGTTAACTGTTATCAGTTTAACCGTCATCCTGCTTATCAAGAAGCGCAGCTACTCCGTACACGTCATCCTGTTTGTTCCGTAGCGAAGCGTAAACGTGGACCGTAAGGGAAGGATCTCGAAGCTTTTCATTCACACACTGAATCTCGTTGCTGGCGCAAGTGTTCCGACTTTAGGAGGGTCACTTGCGCCTTAGTATTTCCCGCCACGATTGCATCGTGGCGATGCAGTATGGTTATGCCCCGATATAATCGGGGCGGGTTGAAAACATTTACGCAGATGACCCGCGTCTGCGACACGGAACATCTGCGCCAGTCATTTAACTAGCTAATGCGTAAAGTTGTTGAATTGGTTGTTACGAGTTTCCTGTTACGAGTTACGTGTATCCCATAATCCAAAATTATTTTCGGGGCAGAGAAAGGAGAAAAGCGGTAATCGCAGCATTTGCCTAAACCCCTCAACAACTAAACGCA
>JBIIPV010000203.1:0-3505 GCA_044342435.1 Lacibacter sp.
AAAAGAATCCATAAAAACTCATTCAAATCGGAAAATAGTACGGAATTTTGAAATGAATTCATTGCTTTTCTGAATGGCCATAAATCTTTACAAACGGAATAAAATACTAATTTCAGGAAGAAAGACTGGCGTTTTGATTCTGCTTTTCTTTGCTTCTCTATTTATTTCTTTTGTTCCTCATCCATATTATATCAGCGTAACGGAGGTGGATTTTTTTCCCCTGCAGAAAGAGGTGCAGGTTGCTTGTAAAATATTTACCGATGATTTTGAGGAGGCATTAAGTCAGTCGAACGGCCGCCGCATCAAGCTGGTAGAAAATTTTAAAACTCCTGCGACTGACAGTCTTATTGTCAATTACCTAAAAAAGCACCTTCAATTGGAAGCGGATGGCAGAATGGTAAATCTGCGTTGGGTTGGGAAAGAGATTGAAGGGGAGGCCGTTTGGTGTTATTTGTCGGCAGGGCAGGTTTCGGCAGAAAAACATCTTTCCCTGAATAATGATTTGCTATATCACTACAGAGAAGACCAGGTGAATATTGTTCATTTGAAAGCAGACAATATAAAAAACAGTTGCAGGTTAGTATATCCGCAAAAAAACTGCCGGTTACAATTGAAGTAAAACAGAAATAATCTACTAAAAAGCGTTCAGGTATTTTTTGGCTGCCAGAAAGAGAATCGCAAACAACAGGATCCAAAGTGAAAAATAATAAAGGATGTAACGCCTTTGAAATCGCACGTAAAGTTTATAATCGTAACCTTTGGGGTCAAGCCTTCTTTGAGTAATAGCCTGAAAACTAAAGAAGATTTTTAAAAAGTCTCTCAGCATTTGCTTAAAAACTGCAGAGGAGAATTTATTCTTTATATGTAAATAGCCGGTCATCAGCAACGTGCTCATAAAATAAATCATGAAAAATGTTGCCAATGCAAGAAATAAGAGATTTTGTGTGCTGAACATCAGAAATAAATAGGATGCAATTTAAATTTTCTTTTTGAATTCCACTCTAATGTCGGTGCAGGGAATTTCATAAACTGCAACATATAGAAAGAATTGTTCCATCCGTTGTTAGCCGGAATGCGGTAAAGTGCTGCATCTGGAGCCAGATACCACTGTCTGTATCGATCCTGTGTATGTGAGGTTGAAAATGGTTGGTCCTGATCTTTTTTATTTGCTCTTGTCATGCCGTTTGCTCCAACACCAATGGCGATATTGGGCCAGGTTGGAAAATTGTTGTTTGCCGGCAAGAACGAACCGATGTTCGCACTCAGCCAGTAAGTTTGTCCATTGTAATCCTTCATGAACCTGGAGGCATGGTTATTTCCGAGAAGTCCGGGATTCTGTTTTGCAAATGGTGTGAGATGTGTTGAGAATCTCATGCCGATTCTTTGTTCCCCCCAGGCATATTGCTGACCGGCAAATAGTGCAGCGCCTGATAAATTCGCCAGCATATCGCCCCCCGAAAATCCCCAGTCTCTCGAAAAACCATCCATCAACTCAATAATACTTAAGTATGCAAGTGATGTGATGATGCTTGTGTTGATCGCGCTAGTTCTGTTTACGCCACTCCATCTCATTAAATCATAATGCATATTGGCAATTGAATAAGCAGTTGTGGCATGACCAAACTTGTCCATCTGCAACCATTCTTGCCCATCGCGTATAAAATGAAACCGGCTTTTTGGAAATTTTTTATACCACAGAAAATAGAGCCCGACAGAAGTAGCGGCAAAAATCAGCGATTCAGTTAGAACTACTTTTTTTAACCTGTCAGGTCTATAAGTGTCGGATGGCGGCAAGAAACGTATTTGTGCTGAACAGGGTGTCAGTAAACTAACGTGTAGGAGTAAAAAAACTGCAGTTGTCAAAATAACTGACCTTATTCTGTGCATATAGGTCAAAGTTCGGAGAGGCAATGCAATTTTACAAACTATGTGTTTTTTCATCCCGCTCTTGTGCATTATTTTTGAAAGCTAAAACAACCATTCATGCAGGAAATCATTCAGGGCAATATTCAAAAATGGCTTACGGGCTCGTTCGACGAAGAAGCAAAGCAGGAGATCAGAAGGATGCAGGCAGATCAACCTGATGAACTTGCTGATTCGTTTTACAGAAATCTGGAGTTTGGAACAGGTGGGTTACGTGGTATCATGGGTATTGGCACAAACCGGATGAATCAATATACTGTGGGTATGGCTACTCAGGGCTTTGCCAATTATTTGAATAAAAATTTTGGAGAAGGGAATGTGAAGGTTGTGGTAGGTCATGACAGTCGCAACAACAGCAGAAGATTTGCAGAAATTGTTGCCGGTGTGATGGCAGCTAATGGCATCAAGGTTTTTTTGTTTAAAGAGCTTCGTCCTACACCTGAATTAAGTTTTGCCATTCGACACCTGGGTTGTCAGGGAGGTGTGGTATGCACGGCTTCTCATAATCCGAAAGAATACAATGGCTACAAAGCATATTGGAATGATGGTGGACAGCTGGTGCCACCTCATGATAAGAATGTGATTGCTGAAGTGGAAAAGATAAAAACAGTGGAAGAAGTGAAGTGGTCGGGTGGAGAAGAAAATATTACACTGATTGGACAGGAGATTGATGAAGCATACATTCAAATGGTGCTTTCTCAGAGTGTTTATCCGGAAGTATGTGTACAGCAAAAAGATTTGAAAATAGTCTATACTTCCATACATGGAACGGGTATTACTATTGTTCCGGAAGTGCTAAAGAGAAAAGGATTTGAACAGGTCATTATTGTAGATGAACAAAAAGAACCCAATGGTAATTTCCCTACAGTTGTATATCCAAATCCTGAAGAAGCGGAAGCGATGAGTATCGGGTTAAAAAAAGCAGCTGAAGTGGATGCGGATATTTTATTGGGAACAGATCCTGACAGCGATCGTGTAGGGATAGGCATTAAAGATCGCGATGGTAACTGGGTGTTAATGAATGGTAATCAGACGGCTGTTTTGGCTTTTAATTATTTGATTGAATCGCGCAAAGAAAGAGGCCTTGCTCAACCCAATGATATGGTTGTGAAAACAATTGTCACAACTGAAATGATTGATGACATTGCAGCTGCGAATAAGATCACATGTTACAATGTGCTCACGGGTTTCAAATGGATTGCGGAGTTAATTAAAGAGAAAGAAAAGGCGGAGAATTATATCATAGGAGGAGAAGAGAGTTATGGATTGATGATTGGGTCTCAGATACGCGACAAAGATGCTGTGAGTGCAGTGGCTTTGCTTTGTGAAATGGCTGCTGTAGAGAAAGCGAAAGGCCGGTCATTGTATGACAAACTCATAGATCTTTATGTGCAGTATGGATTTTATCTGGAGCATCTGATATCTATCACAAAAAAGGGCATGAACGGACAGGCAGAAATTGCCGCAATGATGGAAGGATATCGTACTAATCCGCCTTCAACTATCAATGGTTCTGCTGTAGTGAAGTTGCTCGATTATCAACTTCAAAAAGGAAGGGATCTTCAAACAGGGGAGGAGTGGG
>JBIIPV010000204.1:0-3501 GCA_044342435.1 Lacibacter sp.
AAACTGTGATTCTAGGTGTTGTATCGCGCAACATTTTTTCTTTCAACTCTTTACGCGAAACACGATTGTGCATATGTGCCATAACAATGAATTTGTATCTGCCTTTTAATAAAACAGATAATGAAACCAAAGGAATCAAGGATCAGTTACAGGCTGACCCAAATTCTTCATTTATCAAGTAAAGTTACACAGATTCTGAAAACCTCAGTCATCTCCGGAAGAACCAATTGTTACATTGGTACTAATTCTGAACTCCATCTTTTCCGAATTGCCTTTATAATATCCCTTAACAACATCAACTCTGAATAAACGAAATATATTTTCTAACCCCACATGCCATTCCGCATAATTTCCTGCATTCAGCCACAGAGAACCAACACCCGCCACCAGGTTCCATTTGAGTTTACGAATTACCGGAATTTTATTGGTGAGAAATCCATTAAAATGATGCTCAGCAAATAACAATCCGTATTGGCGATCATCATTGCTTAATCGATAATAGAGAGGCAATTGAAAACTGGATAGAAAATCAGTTGCACGAATAAGCCTGTTACCGGGAAAATGATTCAGATCCTGCCACTCAACCCTGTTTCTATTGAGAAATCCACCGGTCTCCAAACGATAAAAAAGACGACCGGCCAATTTCATATTCAGATCATCATTGATGGAAAATTTCCATTTGGCATAATCCACATCACTTCCCAATACATCTTTAATTCCGCTGGTATAATTGGCTGAAAATACCGGCCACCTCGAACCGATATTGATTACTCGGTCAGGAAATTCTATATACCTGGCGCCTGGCTGATATCGCAATCCTGCGGATAGAATAAATGCCCGATGCGGTGAAAAATTAACCGAACCTAATTCTGTCGGATAATTGGGGAAATAGTTGCGATCTTTTGTATTATTCCATGAAAAATCTGTTCTGTTTTCCATAGGCCTTCGGTTTTCATACAGGGCTTCAAATGAAAATGCAAATCCTTTTTTAAATGTTTTATTCAGACGGAATCTTGCATAATCAGAAGAATAAATTTTCATGAAATTGTTCTTGTAAAACAATGCTGAAATGGTATTCTGTAAAGGCTCAATCGGATTGTCCTGGTTAAATTGAAAAACCCGCCTTCCTCCTGATAATGAAAGCACAGTACGGTATTTATTCCCTGTTGTATAACGAATTGTTGCCCAACCAAACAACCTGCGGCTGCTGAAACCGTATCTGACATGCGGCAACAAACTGATTCTTTTTCTTGCGTTAAATGTCTTTGTGTAATTAAATGGTAAATCCATCAGAAATCCTTCAGCCGGATTGAAACCTACAGCCTGAATCAGCGCAGGAACTGTGAAGGTGGATTCTCTTTTCTGGTTACTGAATGTTTTGCCCGACAGAATAACATTCGATAAAGTGATTTTGTTTCTGATCCTGTCTAACGAATCCAGATATGCAGGATCTTTTCGTGCCTGTTCAAGACTGTCTTTGATGATGTAATCCATCCGTTCTGTTTCATCAAGCTTAATCGGCCGTATGCTGTCCCAGTATTTTTTTTCTTTCTGATTACTACCTTCATCATATCGGATAATTGTATTATCAAAGTATCCCTTCGGGAAAACAGGATTTAGTTTAAAATCGCGATACACGTTGACAAAACTTCCATGTGCATCGAATCCAAAAAATTTCACAGAGGGATAAAGAACCTGACTTTCCATCAACCAGAAATCTTTTCCCATTGATTGAAAGAGCTGTTCTACTACCAGTGTATCCACCGTTGACATCTGATTTTCCTTCAACAATTTCAGCTGAAGACTGTGAATCGCCCAGTCGTTTTCCACAATCTGAATCATTCCGCTGAAGCATGGTTCATATAATCTTTTCGGTATCACACGGATCTGGTTAATCCATTGGCCATCTTCCACAAACATCCCCTCCCATTTGAATTTATAAAACTGCATTGCCTGGTCGGATATTGGAGAAACAAACCCACGCGGATTGATTGAATTGCTGATTCTTACATTGTTTTCATAGAAACTGATAAACCGCGATCCCGCAAAACCAAAATCATTGCTGCGTCCGCTGACCCTGGTACTCAGCACTTCTGTTTTAACTTTATCTTTCCCTCCAACAGACAAGCGTGAAACTGATTCAGAGAGATAGATCATCTTTTTCTTGCTGGTATCACCATCTTCGAAATCAACATTCTGGCCCATAAATGAATTAGGGAAATCACGTAGATTCAGCACCCCTTTGCTATACACTTCGCATTGATAGGAGCGCATGTCATTCAAATGCTCTTCCCTTTTGCGAATGGTATTTCTGATAATGGCATACGCAGGATCTTCAGCACCGGCTTTTACGACCACTTCATCCATCACAATTTCCTGTGGCAAGAGTTGAAAATCGACGTTCATATTTTGATTGCCGACCGTCACTGTTTTTTCCATCTTTGCAAACCCTACATGTCGGCAGATGAACTGATAAGTGCCGGGATTCATACTTAATGAATAACGTCCTTGCTGATTGGTACTAGTACTCTGCTTTGCGCCTTTTACACTGACCCCACAATATGGAATCGGGTTGCCTGCGCTGTCTGTAACTATACCCGATACAACCTGAGCATCGGCTCTCTGTAATAAGAAAATCAGAAAAAAAATGAAGAATAGTCTGTTTCGCATGGTCAGATGAAAGAAGATCAATGGTGTTTCTTTTTTTGTCTAATGAAAGCCGCTGTCAATGCAGAAAACCCTGCCACCAATCCACCTGTTAAAGCAGTGAGGAGAATCATCCAATAATGAGATTTTTGTCCCAAAAATAATTCTGCGATTTTTCCGGCCAGGATGTGTTTATTCTTAACATCTATATAAGAAGCCAGTCCACCCCATAATAACAACAAAGCAAGGAACGCACTTAAAAAAGAAAATCCCGGTTTTTGAGGAACGATTAATGTAATAACAAATGCAATTGGCGCGATCGCCCACCAAGGAAAAATAAATCCAGAAGCAAAACTCAATAAGGCAATTATAACTGTGACGAAAAAAAATTTCATAACGAACTGGTTGTTGGTTATTGTTTATTGGTTATCAGTGGCATTGAAAGTTTTTAAAATCTGTTCATCCTTTATCCTTCCGGAACAAACTGCATTTTCCATCTTGCACGGGGGTGCGATTCATCACCGCGTTTATACACCCATACACGATAATATTCTCCTGCTGCCCATGTATTGATAAACTGATCATAATACTTACTACCCGGATTGCCGCTTTGCCCTCCCGGATACACCACAAAAGCCTGCGTTTCAGCTCCCAGTTCCACCACCATTCTCCAGCTGGCTCCATGACTGTGCTGAGTAGCATTGACAATATGCTGGCCGCCGCCGATGTTTAGACCTGAACGTGCAAAAGGCATCATTGACTTTTTAAGTATATGATATACGGTTGTGTTTTTATAAGCAGCCCATTCAAGCTTACCGGTATTGTTTAATGAGTCGAGTTTAGGCTGAATTCCGA
>JBIIPV010000205.1:0-3490 GCA_044342435.1 Lacibacter sp.
AAGTGATTCAGAAAAAGTATTTTTCTTATCCACAAATACATTGATTCTGTTAATAAATAATCACTTGAGAAGAAAGGTGATTATGGCTTTAAAAACCCCTCTTTTCGGTATCTTTGGCCACCTTTAAAAGTGACTATGGATCAACTGGAAAATAATCAGGAAAACGGACAAGACAGAAACGGGAAAATCATCCCCGTAAACATTGAAGAGCAAATGAAAACGGCCTACATCGACTATTCAATGTCGGTGATCGTTGGTCGTGCTCTTCCGGATGTGCGCGATGGTTTGAAACCGGTGCACCGCCGTATTCTTTTTGCCATGAGTGAGCTTGGCATTCAATTTAATAAACCGTATAAAAAGAGTGCAAGGATTGTCGGGGAAGTACTGGGTAAGTACCACCCGCACGGAGATACAGCAGTGTACGATGCCATGGTGCGTATGGCACAGGAGTGGAGCATGCGTTACACGCTGATCGACGGACAAGGTAACTATGGTAATCAGGATGGAGACGGACCCGCTGCCATGCGTTATACCGAAGCGCGTATGGAGAAGCTCACAGAGAGCATGTTGGATGATCTCGACAAAGAAACAGTTGATTTTCAGCTCAACTTTGATGACTCTGAAAAAGAGCCCACAGTTCTGCCTACTCGCATTCCCAACCTATTGGTAAATGGCTCAAGTGGTATTGCCGTGGGGATGGCCACCAATATGATGCCGCATAACCTTTCAGAGGTGATCGACGGCTGTATTGCTTACATTGATAATCGTGAGATCACCATTGATGAGCTGATGCAGTTTATCAAGGCACCCGATTTCCCAACGGCAGGTACAATCTATGGCATGGAAGGCATCAAGGCCGGATACCATACAGGAAGAGGCAGGGTAGTGCTGAGAGGAAAGGTGAACGTCGAATCAAAAACAAGTGGAAGGGAGCAAATCATCATCACCGAAGTGCCTTACCAGGTTAACCGTGATGCGCTGACTGATAAAATCGGACAACTGGTAAATGGAAAAATAATTGAAGGCATTGCGCATGTAAATAATGAAAGTAATCAGAAGGAAGGTACGCGTATTGTGATCGACCTGAAACGCGATGCGGTGGCCAATGTCATCATCAATCAGCTTTACAAATTCACTGAACTTCAAACTTCATACGGGATCAATAACGTAGCACTTGTAAAAGGAAGGCCCAGAATTCTGAATCTGAAAGATCAGATTTCAGAGTTTGTCGAATTCCGTCATGAAATAGTGGTGCGACGCGCAAAATATGAACTTCGTAAGGCGCAGGAGAGAGCACATATTTTACAGGGTTATCTCATTGCACTGGATCATCTTGATGAAGTGATTAGTTTGATCAGGCAGTCGCCTACTCCGGAAGTCGCAAAAGAAAATCTAATAAATGCAGGTTGGGGGCTTGATGAAATTCAGGCGAAAGCGATTCTAGAATTACGCTTACAGCGTCTTACAGGCATGGAGCGGGAAAAGATCAAACAGGAATATGATGAGTTGATGCAACTGATTGCCCGTTTGCAGGAACTGCTTGGCAATGAAGGGCTTCGTTACGAGTTAATCAAAACAGAACTACTTGAAATCAAAGATAAATTCGGAGATGAGCGTAAAACGGAAATTACTTATCTGGATAATGAAGTAAGAATAGAAGATTTGATTAAAGAGGAAGATGTGGTGATTACGATATCGCATCTGGGATACATCAAACGTACATCACTCACTGAATATAGAGAGCAGCGGAGGGGAGGAAGAGGAGCTATTGGCAGCCGCACCCGCGATGAAGATTATGTTGAACATCTGTTTGTGGCTTCCACGCACCATACCTTGTTGTTCTTTACGGAGAAAGGAAGATGTTATTGGCTGAAGTCGTATGAAATTCCGGAAGGAGAAAAAACAGGAAAGGGAAGGGCTATCCAGAACTTGATTCAGATTGCGCCGGATGATAAAATACGTGCGGTGATCGATGTGCCACGTTTGGATGATGAAGAATACATCAAGAATCACTACATCGTATTGTGTACCAGAAAGGGTGTCATCAAGAAAACCGAGTTAGTGGATTTCAGTCGCAGAAGAGCAACCGGCGTCAATGCCATTAATATTTTGGAAGGCGACCAGTTACTAGAGGCAAAGATGACCGATGGTAATTCTGAGATTATGATGGCCGTGAAGAGTGGTCGAGCCATACGTTTCCCTGAGGAGAAGGTTCGTCCGACCGGAAGAGGCGCCATAGGGGTTGGCGGTATTGAGGTGGATGATGAGAAAGATGAAGTGGTGGGGATGGTTTGTGTGAACAAAGAAGACAAGACACGCACGATACTGGTTGTGAGTGAGAAGGGATATGGCAAGCGTACGGCGGTGGATGAATACCGTATTACCAATCGTGGAGGTAAGGGAGTGAAAACGATCAGTGTAACGGAGAAAACGGGTACATTGGTGGGTATAATGGATGTGACGGAGAAGGAGGGCTTGATGATCAGCTGTAAAAGCGGAATTACTATCCGGATGGCAGTAGGACAAATCAGCGAGCAGGGACGTGCTACGCAAGGAGTGAAGCTGATTCGCGTGGATGAAGGGGATGAAATTGCAGCAATTTCAAGAGTGGATGAAGAGGAGCCGGTAGCTGAATCGGACACACAGACTGAGGAAAATATCCAAAATGATGAAAGCTCTCAAAGTATTGATAATCAACCAACTGAGTAATATTAACTAATATTGAATTAAAATGAAAAAGTTTATATTTTCACTATTGACAATCCTGGTTTTTCAAACAGCAATGTCACAGGATATTAAAAAAGTACGTTCTGCATTTGATAAAAAAGACTGGTCTAAGGCAAAGGAAGCTGTTGACCTTTACATGGCATCGGACAAAGGTGCCGGCGATTGGGAAGGCTGGTATTACAAGGGATTGATTTATGCGCAGTTTGCGAAAAATGCCGGTACTAATCCAGAAGCCTGGACGCAATCGCTCGAAGCATATAAAAAAGCCAGTCAACTGGATGCAAAACAGGTAACTACATTTATGACTGTGCGCAATTATCCTGTTTTTGAAAATTACCAGGAACTTTCAAAAGCAGGTACTGAATTGTTTAACAGCAATGATTTTAAAGGTGCTGTTGCCAAATACAAAGATGCGGATATGGTTGGCAGGTATATTTTTGAAAACGGTTGGGCACTAACAGAACTGGATACCATTCTGACCTATTACATTGGGGCAGCAGCCATGCAGGCAGAAATGACAGATGATGCTGTTTTGTATTTTCAGAAACTTGCAGACAAGGAAATTTCAGGAGATGGTTTTGATTTATGCTATCGTTACTTAGCGTATCATTATGACAAACAGGGCGATCGTGCAAAATCTGACAAATATGTGAGTATCGGAAGACGTCTTTATCCCGAAGATGCATATTATGACAAACTGGATTTAGACAGGCAACGTAAAATCGGTGGAGGGCCTGCCTTATTTTCCAAATACGAAAAAGTG